>BHEQ01000133.1 GCA_003864535.1 Gammaproteobacteria bacterium | reverse complement strand
GATATGCTCAGCATAATTAACATAAATACTTTTAACATATAAGTCTCCTAAGCATTATTTCATGAGGGCACATCTATTTATTAAGTTTTTATAGTAAAGTAATCACGTAAGTAAGTAAGTAAGTAATTTAATTAATTAGATGACTATGTTGAAAATTGCTATTAATAGATGTGCCCATAAGAGTAGATATCATCAAGCGTGACTTATCTTATTTTACATTTATGTAGCTTAAATATAGTTAAATTAAATAAAATAAACATTGTAACTACTCAGTAGCAGCATATTTACTTTTAAAGCTCCTCCCCTGCGAAGAGGAGTTTGGGAGGGGCTTCTAAATTTATCAAATAAATAATTTAGTTCCAATCAAATATAAGCTAAAGCTTAAACCCATTGAAACAGGCAAAGTTAGAATCCAAGCCATTAAAATTGCTTTTACGGTACCCATTTGCAAGCCTGCTTTATTGGCAACCATTGTGCCTGCAACTGCTGAGGATAGAATATGTGTGGTTGATACAGGAAATCCTAAGAAAGATGCTAAGCCAATTGAGGTAGCTGCCATAATTTGTGCACTCATTCCTTGTGCATAAGTCATCTCTTTTTTGCCTATTTTGCCACCCACAGTTTCAACGACACGACGCCAGCCAATCATTGTCCCTAGACCTAAAGCAAGCGCAACTAATGCAATCACCCAAAATGGTGCATATTGGGTGGTTAAAGTTAGAGATTTATATAAGCTTTTTAAGGTATTTCTATCGGTTAAAGGGATAGAATCTATCTTTTGGTAACGCTTTGTTATATCACCCAAGCAAATTAAATCATTGCGCACTTCTAAGCGTTGATTTGGTTTGAGCATATCGTAAGTTTTTATATCTCCGAGCACTCTTAAAATATGATCAACCTTAGTAGATACATCTGCAGGTTGGCAATCAAAACCAGGGTTTGGATTAGGCTTGCTTAAAGAATATATTGTATCAATCTGATCATGATACGTATGGTGAAACTCAGCAAGATGCCGTGCGGCAACACGGGTATGCTCAATTTCTAGAGAATTTGAGTGCATATTAACGACAAAGCTTGCAGGAACTATGCTAAAGAGAACGAGCATCATAAGCCCCACGCCTTTTTGTCCATCATTAGAGCCATGCCCAAAACTCATCCCCATTGCGGAGCAAATTAGGATAAACCGAGGCCAGAATGGGGGACGTTTACGTTTTTCGACATCATGACGCTGATGCGGTGTTTTATGGATATAACTAGTCGGCTTCCATTTTAATAAGAGCCACAATAACAGCCCAGCTAAGCCACCACCAACAATTGGTGAGAGCAATAAGGATAAAAATACATCATTAGCTTTAGCCCAGTTAATCCCATCAACCAAAGATGCACCATTAACGAGAGCATTAGCAACCCCAACCCCAAGTATTGAGCCAATTAAAGTGTGTGAGCTTGAGGCTGGAATTCCAATATACCAAGTTCCTAAATTCCAAATAAGTGCTGCGGTGAGGAGCGAAAACACCATCAACAAGCCCTTACCTGAATTAACATTTGCGAGCAAATCCATAGGGAGTAAATTAATAATAGAATAGGCAACGGCTAAACCACCAAAGACAACTCCAAAAAAGTTAAAAATTCCTGACAATAAAACAGCTCTATTAGGTTTCATTGCTTTGGTATAAATAACTGTTGCCACCGCATTTGCCGTATCATGAAAACCATTGACAAACTCAAAGGCAAGTACTAATCCTAAGGATAAGATCAATGTGATAAGCACGGTTGTATCTAAGCCGATAAAGAAATCAAACATAATATATCCATAAGGGAGATTTTAAAGGCGAGATTTTTGTGCTATTTGGAGTTTTCGTCAAGCTTTATTGTTGTTTTTTTAAGTTTTAATCAAATAAATATTAAATAAAAATATCTTGCTTATTTTATCTATTTGTTTATATGATGTTTATTTTTAAGACGCAGTCATAATAAAAGCCTAAGAGTAGAACACTTAGGCTTAAAAATAATATAACTACTTTGCAAAGTTAATGTATTAATTAAATGTAATGTAAGGGTGAACTTGTGTGCCCACTCTTACAAAATAATATTTTAGATTATTTTCATTAATCCATTTTAAAATCATCATGACATGCTTTACATGTGCCACCAGTTTTTCCAACTTGAGGCTTGAGAGTGCTTAGATCTCCAGCTGCACTTGCAAGTAATTTTGTCGCTTCAAGAAGCGCGGTATAGCGTTCATTAAATATAGATTCTTTTGTCGCAATATTTGGATTTGCTTTTGATTCGCCTATATAAGTACCAGGGATAAAGCTTTCTTTAACCATTTCTGTCGCCATAACTAAGCGGTTAGCGTGGATTTCTGCTTGTGCTTTATCGTAAGGAATGTCACCTTTTGCCATTGCTGCTAACGTACCAAAATTCCAAGCAATAACTTGAAATGTACCTTGGCGAAAGCCTATAACTTTCTTAGGCTCTACAGCTTGGGCACTTAATGCAAGGCTTATGCCGATTAAAATAAGTGATATCTTTTTCATTAGTATTACATCCTCTTAAAATTGTTATTAAATAGTAAAATAAAGCGCACTAACGAGTATGCTCTTTATATTTTAGCAAAGTATTTTATTAAAGTATTTTATTAAAATTATAGATATTTTGTAATCTACATTCGCTTAGTCTACATTTGTGATTGCAAGTAATTTTGGATACCCATTAAGTTAATTAAATTGAGCTGCTGCTCTAACCAATGTGCATGATCGCTTTCAGTGTCATCTAGAAGTTTTAATAAAAGATCACGACTTACAAAATCATGTTCACTTTCACAAATCACGATAGCTTTTTTGAGCATCGCAGCGACATCATATTCAGCTTGCAAATCATTTTCCAGCATAGATTTAACATCAGCCCCACAATTAATCGCAACACGAGCTGCGGTATCTGGCGTGCCATTTAAAAATAGAATTCTATCGGCGAGCATTTGGGCGTGTAATATCTCTTCCCCACGCTCATGTTCCATATGTGTAAATAGTGCATTTAGCCCCCAGTCTTTACAAAGATGTGCGTGCATCATATATTGATCAGCGGTACTTAATTCAGTAATAAGCTGCAAATTAAGAGCCTGAATAACTTTTTTTGAACCGTCCATATTTTAAATATCCTTATGATTATGATTTAATAATAATTTAATAATTATTTATTGATGATTTATAAAAATGTTACCTATCTAAAGTATTTTATAAAAAGTTTCTTATAAAGTCTCTTATAAAGTGTTTTACAAAATTTATTAAATTTTATAAATTCATAAAAAACAAATTTATAAAAAATAATTTCAAGAGTGCTTCTATAAGTTAGATTTTTCAAGGCTTGCTATATTTTTAAAAGCTAAGTTTACCTAGGTAAATGAGCATTTTAACAATATTGCGTAACGCAGAAAAAGCAATTTATAGATGTGCCCTTAAAGATAAGTTACCCGAAATAAACATCATAAAATTAACACAAGTAAGCGTCTAAATCAATGCTGATATTTATTTAATCAAACCTAATGCTGATGTTTGTCAGTAAAAGTCGGTAAAAGATTGATAAATTTAACTCAAAAAAATATGATGTGCTATCATTCATCTGTTAAAAACAAGCTAAAGACAAAATAATTATACAATAATAATAATTTAGTAGCTGTTAATAACAGCCGTGTAGAGTGCTTAATAAGCACTCTAACAAACACCATAATACCCCTAATACAATGAGAATTTAATGAGTAATAAAACAAACAACAATAAAAAACCAACTAGCTATGATGCAGATTTTTTCCTAAATTATGTAAATAATGATCCAAACTATAAAACAGACCTCGAAAAATATAAACAAGCGATTGCATCACGCCCATTTATCGCGCTTCTTTTAACATATTTTCCAAATTTAAGTTTTGATCAAATCTGTAAGGCATTTAATTTTAATCTACCTTGGCAGCATGAAGCTCTTAAGGCGCGTTTAAAAGTAATGCTTAATATGCAGGTGATTTTTGCATCATCTAAAGATGCTTATTCTTTGACAAATAAAGATGCAATTATCAAAGGACGCGTGGTTGGACACGGAGAAGGGCATGGCTATTTGCAGCCTGATCTAAGCTTTGATACAACGCGCGAACAGCTTTTTTTAAGCGCAGACACTATGCAAGAATTATTACATGGCGATTATATTAGTGCGCGTGTAACAGGACTTGATTACAAAGGTCGCCGCCAAGCTGAGCTTGTAGAATTAATCGAACGTAAGATTGAACGCTTAATCGGTAAGATTGAAAGTGTCTCAAGCGTTGATGGCAAAGATGGCGTTCTAAAATTTGTCCCTGAAAATCGACGGATCTCGCAATACTTTTTAATCTCACCAGAAGATGCTCAAGGCGCAAAAAAAGGACAGATTGTAACTATTGAAATTATACGTGCGCCATCGCGTGTGTCTCTTGGACTTGGACGTATTGTTGAAGTTCTCGGCGATAAAATGAATGCAGGGCTTGAGATTAAGGTTGCACTATTTAATCATAATATTCCACATGAATGGTCACCAAAGCTCCTTGATGAGCTTAAACTTATACCTGATGAGGTTTTAGATAAAGATAAAACACAGCGCTTAGATATAAGAGAGCTGCCATTAGTTACGATAGATGGAATTACCGCGCGTGATTTTGATGATGCCGTTTATGCGCACAAAACAGATACAGGCTTTAAGCTGTATGTCGCCATTGCGGATGTTGCGCATTATGTTAAGTTAGATACAGCTTTAAATGAAGAGGCGCTAAATCGTGCGACTTCAGTGTATTTTCCTGCGCAAGTAATTCCGATGTTGCCTGAAAAATTATCCAACGGCTTATGTTCATTAAATCCTGATTTGGATCGCCTTTGCATGGTCTGTATTATGGATATTGATATGGATGGACAGATTACAGATACAAGCTTTCATAATGGCGTAATGCGCTCGCACGCACGGTTTACTTATGAAACTGTGGCGGAGATTTTAAAAGGTGATCCTATTTTACGTAACGCTTACGTGAAATTAGTCCCTGATTTAGATACACTTTACGCTTTATTTAAAGTGCTAAAAATTGCGCGGGATCAACGTGGTTCGATTAATTTTGAAACGCGCGAAACTCAGATTGAATATGATGCGGAAGGGCTGATTGAGAATATAAAACCATCCGAGCGGAATGATGCGCATATGGTGATTGAAGAATGCATGATCGCGGCAAACGTCGCAACGGCGCGTTTTTTAAGCCATTATAAAGTTCCTGCTTTGTATCGTGTGCATCCGCATCCGCCTGAAGCACGCTTAACTAAGTTACGCAATTTCTTAAAAGAATTTAACCTAGGTTTAAATGGCGGTTTAACCCCAAGTTCTAAAGATTATGCGCAAACTCTAGCCCAAGCCTTGCTCAAGCCTGAGTTTGATATGATCCAATTAGTGATGTTACGCTCTTTATCTCAAGCAATTTATCACCCTGATAATGACGGGCATTTTGGCTTAGCTCTAAGTCATTATGCGCATTTTACCTCACCAATTAGGCGTTATCCTGATTTACTTATACATCGCGCCCTTAAGTTTTTAATTAGCAATAATATTACTCATTTAAGTCATGATGATTTTATGGCTGCTTGTGGGAATGATCTTGATTATGATAATCAAGATAATAATCAAGATGATAATAATCAAAATAATGTTGTGAGCGCGTCTAAAGCAGCTACGCTTGATATCTCAAAGCTTGATATCTCAAAATATTACTATGATCATCTGGCAATGTTACGCTTAGGTGAGCAATGCTCAATGGCAGAACGCCGCGCGGATGAAGCGGTGCGCGAAGCTACAGATTGGCTCAAATGTTGCTTTATGGAGCAATATGTAGGGGATAAATTTGCAGGTAAAATTACAGGCGTAACTAACTTTGGATTATTTGTTGAATTGGAGGATATCTTTATCGAAGGCCTCATTCATATTTCTAACTTAGGTGATGAT
>BHEQ01000132.1 GCA_003864535.1 Gammaproteobacteria bacterium | reverse complement strand
CTTCTACATAATCTAAAGCATAAATATATGCGCCGTTTAATATAATTTAGTCCCAAAGGAGATATATGCACCACAAATACCAACTATTTCTAGGCTCATCATCACCGCGCAGAAAAACTTTATTAGCGCAGCTTGGTTTAGATTTTAGAATTCATGCAAGCTCAATCAATGAAAGAATTCTTAATGGTGAGAAACCCATGAGTTATGTTAAAAGAATGGCGGCATGGAAAGCACTTACCGCATTTAAAGAGATTAACGAAGCTGATGCACTAATTATAAGTGCTGATACGAGCGTCATTATTGATAATCGTATTTTAGGCAAACCTCTAGATTTTGAGGACTTCCTCCAAACAATGAAAATTCTTGCAGGTAGAACTCATCAAGTTTATACCGCGGTGTGTATAACTGATGGCAAGAATAAAGAAGATGTTGTATCAATTTCTGATGTTTCTTTTAAAGAATTAGAATTATCTGAAATAAAAGCTTATTGGGATTGCGGCGAACCTCTTGATAAAGCAGGAGGCTATGGAATCCAAGGATTAGGTTCTTTATTTATCTCACAAATAACAGGCAGTTATTCGGGAATTATGGGACTGCCTTTATATGAAACCGCGGCAATGCTTAAAAAATTCGGAATTAATCCATTGCCGCCCTAATCTATACGCTTAAATATACATAAGCATTATATGCTGCGAGGGTTTTTATTTGATTATGTGTAGGCTCAAGTTTTGCAATATCATGCATATTACTCAGTAATAACTCCTTTATTTTAGGTAGCTTAAGACGACTTAGATCACATTCATGTGCAGATAAATTACACACAATAACGATTGTTTGGTCTTTTAAAGTGCGGGTATAAGCAAAGATTTGGAGATGCTTTTGGCATAATAATTTATAAACACCATCTAATAAAATAGGGTTTATTTTTCTTAAATTAATTAATTTTTTATAAAATGCATAAATTGAATGCGCAGCATCCTTTTGTATTTTTACATTTATATTTTTATAATTAGAGTTAACTTTAAGCCATGGTTTATGTTCACTAAATCCAGCATTTTCCGCATTATTCCATTGCATTGGAGTACGCGCATGCTCGCGGGAACAATCCGCTAAAATTGCTAAAGCTTGTGCATCACTCAAGCCTTCACTCCGTTTTTTATGATAAAGATTTCTGCTAGATATATCTTGATATTCATCAATATGCGCAAAAACTGCATTGCACATACCAATCTCTTGCCCTTGATAAATAAACGGTGTGCCCTTCATTAAAAAATACATTGTGGCTAAGCACGTTGCGCTCGCATACCAGTGCTTTTTATCATCACCCCAGGTTGAAACAGCGCGTGGTTGGTCATGATTTTCAATATACAAGGCATTCCAGCCCACGCCTTCAAGTGTATTTTGCCATTTAGAAAGAACGCGTTTAAGTTTAGGTAAATCAACCTCTTTTTTAGTTTCTGATTGCCATAAACTTAAATGCTCAAACTGGAAAATCATATTAAAAATCCCATCTTTTTCATTCACCCAAAAAGGCGCTTGCTGCGTCGAAACTCCATTCGCTTCACCTACAGTCATAATGTCATATTTTTTAAATGTTTGATCGCGTAACTCAGTAAGATAAGCATCGATCCCAGTCACATTCATATGATAAGCATAGCTTGGTACATACGCTAATTTTTTAGGATTAGGCAGATCTGGATAAGTTATTTTGCCTGTATTTTTATGGATATTTTTGTCTATACGCGTTTTTTTCTTGATATGGCTAATTGCATCAACCCTAAATCCATCAATACCCTTTGCTAACCACCAATTAATCATGGCATATAACGCTGTACGTACTTCTTTATTTTCCCAATTTAAATCAGGCTGGCGTTCAGAAAAAACGTGCATAAACCATTGTTTTGTGAGTCGATCATATTTCCAAGCAGATCCTTGGAAGATGCTTTCCCAGTTATTCGGCTCTTTATGCGTTTTATGCGTCGCCGTTTGCTTGCCATCTTGCCAAATATACCAATCACGCTTAGGATTTGTTGTAGATGATCTGGACTCAATAAACCACGCGTGTTCATCTGAAGTATGATTAATAACGAGATCGATGATTAATTTGATGTTACGTTTATGGCATTCATTTAAGAGCTCATCAAAATCAGCCATTGTCCCAAATTCAGTCATAATTGCTTGATAATTTGATATATCATAGCCATTATCATCATTAGGTGATTGGTACATCGGGCAGATCCAAATAATATCTATCCCCAGCTCGTGCAGATAATCTAGCTTTTGGGTAATTCCTTTTAAATCACCAATACCATCTTGATTACTATCATAAAAACTACGCGGATAAATTTGATACGCAACCGCATTTTTCCACCAAGGAGATTTATTCATTAGATATACCAACTATGATTGATCAAAGCAATAGTATATAAAATTTAACCTAAGGATACTTCTATAAATTTTAATTCCCCTTACATTTGTTGCGCTCAATCAAAAGACGCGTGTATGCTCAAAGACATATTCGGGTTTATAGGCTAGAATAGAGCCTTGTTTTTTAAGTTGGATATATAAATGTCATCTTTTTTTATTAGCTGCGCCCAAGGCCTATCCCAATTTGTGGTTGATGAGCTCAAACCCTTTGGTATTGAAGGAAAAATGAGCGCGACAGGCGTAAGTTTTGAAGGTGAAATTAAAGATGCTTACCAAGCTTGCTTATGGTCACGCTGTGCCTCTAAAGTTTTTTTGGTTTTAAAATCAGGCAAATTTAAAGATTTAGATAAGCTTCATTTTGAATTACAAAGCTTTCCTTGGTCTGCGCATTTAGGTCTTGAACAAACTTTTTTGATCTCAGTAACCGCTACTAAAAATCCACATTTAAATACGCATTTTGCCGCATTACGCGTGAAAGATGCGGTGGTTGACTACTTTCAAGAATTAATGGAAGATCGCCCAAATGTAGCTAAAGAAGATCCAGATTTACGCTTTCATGTGCATATTTCTGAACATGAATACACGCTTTATCTTGATTTATCTGGCATAAGCTTACACAAACGTGGCTTTAGATTAGATGCTGGGATTGCGCCGATTAAAGAAAATCTAGCCGCCGCTCTTTTGTACAAATCAGGCTGGCCTGAAAAAGCACGCCAGCAGCAGCACTTTTTAGACCCTCTATGTGGTGCTGGGACAATTTTAATTGAAGCTGCGTTAATGGCGCGCGATATTGCTCCTGGCTTATTTAGGCAGTATTTTGGATTTTTCAAATGGAAGCAACATCAAGCCCAAATTTGGCAAGAGTGCGTGGATGCTGCAAATGTCCGCGCCGAGGCTGGGGATGCGTTTTATGTAGGTAAGTTACACGGAGTTGAGCTCTCCACCCGCATGATTGGGATTACTAAAATAAATGCCGATCGTGCCCGTGTTCTTAAAAACATGAGTTTTTATAATCAACCATTTCAAAGGTTTAATAAACCTGTGGATTTTGTTTCAGGCTTAATTGTGACTAATCCTCCATATGGTGAACGTTTAGGCGATGAGGATGAGCTTAAAACGACATACGCGGAGCTAGGAGATTGGTTTAAAAAGGATTTTAAAGGCTATTGCGCGGGGGTGATTACCTCAAATGAAGCTTTGGGTAAGTCCATGGGGCTTAAAGCGCGTAAGGTGAATAAATTCTATAATGGTGCGCTTGAATGTTTATATTTACAGTTTGATATTGAAGATAAATATTTTGTGAATCGTGAGCGCTTAGCGCAGGTTAAACAAACGCTGGATATGGCTGAGTATTTAGCTGATGGCGGTGAAGATTTTAAAAACCGTTTAAGCAAGAATCGCAAGAAATTTGAAAAATGGGCGCAACTTAAAAATATAGAATGTTATCGGGTTTATAATTCTGATTTACCTGAATTTAATCTAGCAATTGATGTATATAAGGATGCTTTAGTAGTTCAAGAATTTGCCGCGCCTAAAACTATCGATCCTGATAAAGCACTCGTGCGCATGGAAAAAGCCATGGCGTTAATTCCTCTGATTTATCCTGAAATTAATTCAAAGCAGATTTATCTTAAACTGCGCATTCGTCAAAAAGGTGCGGCTCAATATGAGAAAGTTACCGATGATAAAGCATACTTTAAAGTGCAAGAAGGCGCGGCACTTTTCTGGGTTAATTTAAGTGATTATCTTGATACTGGTTTGTTTTTAGATCACCGCGATGTCCGTTTATTAATTGGTAGAATTACACAAAACAAGCGGTTTTTAAATTTATTTGCCTATACTGGCACAGCTTCAGTTCATGCGGCAATAGGCGGTGCGACAACTACAACTACGGTAGATATGTCTGCAACTTATTTGACTTGGGCGGATGAGAATTTTGAGTTAAATAATTTAACAACAGGAACTGATCATAAACTTGTGCAAGCAGATGTGATTAAATGGTTAATTGATGAAGTTGATTTTATAGAAAGAGAGCCTTTAATGAAGCAAAAAGAATCTAAATATGATGTTATTTTTATGGATCCACCATCATTTTCAAACTCCAAACGGATGGAAGGTATTTTAGATATTCAACAAGACCATATGGCTTTGATTGATCATGCTATGACTTTACTCGATGTTGAAGGCGTTTTGATTTTCTCAACTAATTTTAGACGTTTTAAATTAGATGCTCAGATTTTAGATTCCTATAATATTGAAAATATTTCTTTATCAACCCTTCCTGAAGATTTTGCGCGTGATCCTAAAATCAGACAATGCTATAAAATTCAAGAAAAAAAGTAATCTTTCCCCTAACGCCCCCTTCGCGGGGGGACTTTTAAAATCCTTAACTTAATAACTTACATGGCGACTTTATTATAAAAATGGAATAAATAGATGTGCCCCAATCATAATCCTGATCCTGATCCTATCTTAATGGATACAATATTACCCTTTGAATCTAAATTTAACACTATAGGTTTAGTTGGAAAGTATCGAGATAAATCAGCAGCGCTATTAATCAAGCAAGTATCCGCATGGCTGGCACGCCATAATATAAAAACTTATTGTAATGAAGGTCTTTATTATAATAATCAAGAAACTATAGATGCTGCCGCAATTTTAGGTAATAATTGTGATTTGATTATTATCTTTGGAGGAGATGGCACATTTTTAAGCGCAGCCCGCGCCTTACATCAATTTAAAATCCCATTATTAGGGGTTAATTTAGGGCGTTTAGGCTTTCTTGCCGATTTATCTAAAACTCATCTTAAAACAGGTCTTATTGAGATACTAGAAGGTAAGTTTATCGAAGAGCCACGCTTATTATTAAATGTTCAAATTAAGCAAACAGGCTTTGATGAGCTAAGCTCGCTCGCATTAAATGAAGTGGTCATTCATCAAACAGATTTAGCGCGGATGATAGAGCTTAATGTATTTGTAAATGATGAGTTTTTAACCACATATTGGGCCGATGGTTTAATTATCTCAAGCCCGACAGGATCAACCGCTTATGCGCTCTCAACAGGGGGACCACTGATGTATCCAACCTTGCCTGCAATCTTAATGGCGCCAATTTGCCCACATACTTTTAGCCATCGCCCCATTGTGATTCCTTCGAGTGCTAAAGTGCGGATAGAGCTTGCGAAAAACTCGAAAAGCTCGGTAAAAGTTACCTGCGATGGTCAGGTGCTAATGCCATTTAATTATGGTGCAAGCTTAGAGCTAAATACGCAAGATGAGGACTTATGCTTACTCCACCCTTCTGATTATAGTTATTTTAGTATCTTGCGTGAGAAGCTCAAGTGGGGACATCATCCACTGCATGAACGCTAGCTCTATTAAATTAATTAATCACTTCTATTGATTTAATTGACTTTAATCATCTGTAAATATGCATTACTATCAGTTTATGTTGTATATTAATACGATTAAACTTCTAAACCAATAATTGAGGATATATATTATGCCTAAAAAGATTTATCAAACGACAACTGCAGGCGCACCAATTGCAGATAATCAAAATAGCTTAAGCGCTGGCGCAAGAGGCCCTTTG
>BHEQ01000131.1 GCA_003864535.1 Gammaproteobacteria bacterium | reverse complement strand
AGTTGTATTCGTACTTCATCTGATAAAAAATCTGAGGTAAAAGGAATGTATCGTTTTTTTAATAATTCAAAAGTATCTGAAAAAGAGTTGATTAATGCCTGCATGAACCAAACTCAAAGAATTAGTCAAGGGCTAGATATTTGGGTGTTTAACGATACGTCTGAGGTTAATATGTCCTCTCATACTAAGCGCTTAAAGCCTGAAAGTGGCTTGGGTTTGACTGGTAATAATATTGATCCTGGGTTTTTTATCCACTTGGGATTAGCCGTGGATATTAATGCAAATCAAATTTTAGGATATAGCAGTGTGCAGCTCTGGAATCGCCCAGAAACAGCAGCTGAGAAGGTTAATCAATCAAACTTGCCTATTGAAGAAAAAGAATCTTATAAGTGGCTTTTATGTGGAAAAGATAGCCAAGAATGCACAAAAGGCGCAACCAAACTTACTTTAGTCGGTGATCGCGAAAGTGATATTTATGAATTATTTGCACAAATGAAGCCGCTTAATATCGATTTAGTGGTTCGGAGCATGCACAATCGGCGTTCTGTTGAAGGAGGTCTTATATATGATCAACTAGAAAATATCGCTGTATCAGGGAGTTATGATATTGAATTAGAAAAAGATTGTCGTCGTGAGCGTGCTAAAGGAACGCGAACTATTGATGTTAAATATACACCGATTAATATTATGAAGCCAAAGAATCTTAAAGGTGAAATGGACAGCCATTTAGAACTAATGCTAATTGAAGCTAAAGAACCTAGGAAAGGTGGTATTTGCTGGCGAATTTTGACTACATACTCAATTAATACATTAGATGATGCGATTAAAATTATTCAAGGTTATGCTCGTCGCTGGGCGATAGAAGAAGTGTTTCGTTTGCTAAAAAATGAAGGCTGCCAAATCGAATCAAGTGAGCTTGAAACAGGTTGGAGCCTGCGTAAATTAACCATTTTTTTATTGCATACACTTTTGCGTGTAAAGCAATTATTAACGTGCTATAGATTTAAGACATGTCAGCAAGTTGAGGATGTTTTCGATGAAGAAGAGATCGAATGTTTAAAACGTATAAATACGAAATATGAAGGAAAAAAAGAGACCCAGAAAAATCCCAACAAAGAATGTTATTTACTTTGGGCTGCTTGGATTATTGCCAGAGTTGGTGGCTGGAAAGGTGGACAATCGGAGCGTCCTCCAGGGCCGATTACCTTTAAAGATGGACTTGATAGATTTAATGCTATCTTTGAAGGATGGTGCTTGTGCTTACGTGACACCTAATATTAAAAAGATGTGGGTACACGGTAGCCCCCTTTACAAGGGGAGGGGCTGTAAAAGTCCCCAAGCTTCGAGGAGATTTAAGGGGAAGTTCAGTAAATCCTTAACTTAATAGCGTTTAGGTCTATTGTGATGATTATTTTACTTTATTAATATTTTAAAAAACCAATCAAGAACAATACGAATCGCGCTGCTCCTCAACAAGCATTAATGCAGCGTTCCACGTTAGTTTGATTATATTACTCTCACCATCTTGTTCAAATTGTGCGGCGGTATGAGTACAGACCGCGACGGATGGATAATTTAATGCCACACCGCCAGCAAGGGCTTGTACTTGTGCTTGGCAGGCGCGTTCTAAGAAATAGATTTCTTGAAACGCTTCAGCAACATCGCCGCCACCAACTAAAAGCCCATGATTACGTAAAATCATCGCCTTGTGTGTTCCTAAATCTGCGATCAAGCGTTGTAACTACTTTGAAGTTAAAAGGCTTACTCAAACCTCCTAATTCAAGAGCAGCTTTTTTAATCACCAGCCTTTGGGTAAATATCCAAATAGACTTGCTATCGCATAGACAACTGCCAACAAATAAAGTACCACGATACTAATTTGAATAAATGGATGTACAATAAAACGATTACACTGCCAAAGAGGCTCGTGATCGCCACTCTTTCTTGCTCCTTTGAGCATTAAAATAGGCATAATAGAAAGAATTACACCGCTAAATACACCTGCAAAGTAAAGTGCATTCATAAATGAGACTAAGCCACTATACGCCAGTATAAATGGAGGGATAGACACCAAGGCTAAGACAGCAATACGCCTAGGTAAATAATCATCTGAACCTAATTTAAAATGATCAAAAATGTTTGTAAGGAAACTCCCTCCAAGCCCCCAGTAAGAGGTTAACATTGCACATAAAGCAAATATATTTGCGAGCCAAAAAGCCCATGTTCCAAGCGCTTTTCCCCATGCAATTGTGGCAACATCGGAAATACCATCTAAACCTGTTAAAGAAATAACAGATAAAGCAACAGCGCCTAATAATAAAAATGTAATAAACATGCCTAATAAGACTGCTTTTGGGAGCATTTTAGGATTATGTGAGAACCCACGCGCCATTTCAGGTACGATATATTGTGCTGAAAAGCAAAAGACAACTACATTAAATACAGGTACCATAAAAATCCAGCTCCCATCTAATAATCTGGAAGTATCGGTTGTTTTATGAATAAATGTTGCAATAACTAAGACGCATAACATTGCGAGCATACCTATACTAATAAGCTTCTCACTGCGACCGATTGCTTTTAATCCATAATATAAAACACCTACAGCTGGGACAAAAAATAGGAGACTGCCTACTTGTGGGCTAATTCCTAATAAAGACTGTAAAAGCAGACCACTACCGCTCATGTAAGCGACCAAAGCACCAATACTATTGACACATACTGAAATGAAAATAGCCCAAGCACCAATCGTGCCAACATAGCGTTTTGCCAAGCCACTCAACTGTAAATTTGACTTGGTTCTAAGCGTTGTTTCTGCAACATATAGCATTGTAATAGTAGTTAAACAACCTACTAATACCAGCCAGAAGAGCAAAGGTATAAAGCCTGCTTTTCTAGATGCGAAAGGAATAGATAATATTCCTGCCCCAATATTAGTCCCAACTATCATTGCTACGCCTTCAACAAAAGTTAGAGTCTTATTTTTTTCAGGCGTTAATGCCTGTTCACTCTTGAGTTCACTATTTATAGCGGCATTATTTATCATTAAATATTCTCCTATTAATTTATATATTTGTTTTTATATTTGTAGGCACATATATTTGTGCTTTTTATACGTTACACAATGTTATTAAAATGCTCATTTACCTAGGTAAAAAGAGCTTTTAATAATATCGCAAGCATTGAAAAATCTAACTTATAGAAGTTCCCCCTTTGTGTGTATATTGTTCTTTATATTTATATTTTTCTAAATGTCAAAAGAATGTTCAAGTATCTTTAAGGCTTGATCAAATTGGGCATCTAAAATCGTCAATGGATATAAAAAACGGATCACATTTCCATATACACCACAGCTTAATAACAGTAACCCTTGTTTAAGAGCTTGTTCTTGTATCTTTTTTGCCATTTCAGGAAACGGCTCACCTGTATCTGGATGATTAAATTCAACTGCAACCATTGAACCTAAGTGGCGTACCTCCGCTATTACCTTGTGCTTGGCTTGTAAAATAGTTAAAAAATCAGCTAATTTAAGCCCTAATTGCTCCGCTCGTTTACATAAAGACTCTTTTTCAATAACATCTAAAACAGCCAATGCTGCGGCAATTGATAAAGGATTACCTGCATACGTTCCTCCAAGTCCACCTGCATCTGGGGTATCCATCACCTCTACGCGCCCACTTACTGCTGAAAGTGGCATTCCGCCTGCTAAACTTTTTGCCATCGTAATTAAATCAGGCTTAATGGAATAATGTTCCATCGCAAATAATTTGCCTGTGCGTGCAAACCCTGTTTGAATCTCATCTGCAATTAATAAAATTCCATGTTGATCGCATAACTCACGTAACGCTTGCATAAATTCAGCTGGAGCAATATTAAAGCCACCTTCTCCTTGAATTGGCTCAATAATAATTGCCGCGACATCGGTTGGATTAATATCAACTTTAAATAAACGCTGAAGGCTCTTAAGTGCATCTTCAACACTCACACCATGGAGCTCATTAGGATATTGGGCGTGATAAATAGAAGCTGGAAATGGCCCAAAGCCTAATTTATACGGGCCTACTTTGCCAGTTAATGCCAAAGTTAATAATGTGCGCCCGTGAAAAGCACCATCAAATGCGATAATCCCTGGTCTTTTGGTATATGATCGCGCAATTTTGATTGCATTTTCAATAGCCTCAGCCCCTGTTGTGAACATCGCTGTTTTCGCAATCCCTGCAATGGGCACGAGCTTATTTAAACGCTCCGCAAGCTCTATATAGCTCGCATAAGGCACGATTTGGTAAGCTGTGTGCGTAAAAAGTTTTAATTGCTGCGCAATTGCAGCACTTATGTGCGGATGGCAATGCCCTGTATTTAATACCGCAATTCCAGCGGCAAAATCAATATATTGCCGATCCTCAATATCCCAAATAGTGGCATTTTCTGCACGTTTTACAAAAAATGGACACATAACCCCAACGCCTTTAGGGGTTGCATCAATCCGTCTTTGATTTAATTGTGCATTATTCGTATTATTCATGCTAAGTTTTCCTTTATTATATTTATGGGCTCATCTATAAATTGCTTTTGATAATATCGCAGACCTTGAAAAATATAATTTATATATAATTGATAGAAGTCCCATTATTAAGAGTAGATTTTATAAGACTTATTCCTATTTGATTAATTTATTAAATAAGATTAAGTTTGAATTTAAATCAATTCAGTCCTATTATCTAGTACCACTTTTGAATATTTAATAGAACCAATGCAAAATCTATATGCTGATTTATTCTTACAAAAAATGTCTGAAAATCCTGAAGGATCTTTAAACCTGCGTCTTTACCATTGCATTCGCATGGCTATTTTAGAAAATAATTTCTTGCCCAATAGCCAACTACCAGCTTCGCGATGTTTAGGCAAAGAGATGAAAATTTCACGCAATACAGTCATAGCTGTTTATGAGCAATTAATGATAGAAGGCTATATATATATGAAAAAGGGCAGCGGTACTTTTGTAGCCCAAACCTTGCCTGATCCTTATTTTAATCCTGAGCTATTATCTAATCCAAAAGAGCCTAATCTAGAAAATAAAACTCATGTGCAAAGCTATTTATCTGAGCGTGCCGAAGATTTATTAAAGCATGCTTTTTCTGCTAAAACGCAATGGGGCGCATTCATGCCCGGTGTTCCTGATGTAATGGCATTTCCACAGCGGCGTTTTAGCCAAATCCAAACTCAAATAGGCAAACGCCCCAGTCCAGATTTACTCACCTATTGTAATCATCAAGGTGGTGTTCCTAGTTTAAAATGCGCTCTAGTTGATCACCTTAAACTAAGTCGGATGATTACCTGCACTGAAAAACAAATATTAGTCACCGAAGGTACACATCAAGCCATTGATATCATCACTAAAATGCTCTGCGATGTTGGCGATACCGTCTGGATTGAAGATCCAGGATATTGGGGCATACGCAATGTGTTACGCATTAATGGGGTTAGAATTATCCCAATTGAAGTTGATGATGAGGGCATGATCATCCCTAAACTCAAAGATGGTGAAACACCGCCCAAGCTCATTGTGGTGACCCCATCGCATCAATATCCACTCGGCGCAGTGATGAGTTTGGCACGGCGTAGGCAATTGCTTGCATTTGCTGCGTATTATCAAGCATGGATTATTGAGGATGATTATGATAGTGAGTTTCGTTTTTCAGGCAACCCAATCCCCGCATTACAAAGCCTAGAAGCTGATGCGCCTGTGATTTATGTGGGTACATTTAGCAAAACTATTTATCCAGCCTTGCGCATTAGCTATTTAGTCTTGCCGCAAAAATTAACAAAAGTATTTAAAACGGCACATGCAGAGCTTTATCGTGGTGGGCGTTTACTCATTCAAGCGACGCTTGCGCAATTTATTGAAAAAGGATATTACGCCGCTCATGTCCGCGCAATGCGTTTGCGTTATGATAAACGCCGTTTATTACTAAAACGCTTAATCTCTGAACAATTAGGTGAAGATTTTATCAACGCATATACCAATAATGCAGGATTACACTTAATTATTAATCTAC
>BHEQ01000130.1 GCA_003864535.1 Gammaproteobacteria bacterium | reverse complement strand
GCTTGCACCTGGCACAGTTTTTTATATTCAGCCAGGAGATAGGCATTTATTTGATGATTTAAAAGATCTAAATTTAGTGAATGTTCTTTATAGTAAGTTTGATAATTTTCAGTTTATCAAGAACTTTGATCAATTATTACCAGAACTAACAGCCCCTTTCTGGCAAATAACCCCCAAAGCATCGAGTAAATTACTCAAAATGATGCAGACTTTTCAGAAAATTAATAATATTCCTAATTTCTCACCTTATGATCAATGTGAGAAAGAATTATTATTTTTAAATATAATGAAAACGCTGTGTCAGTGCCGCTATCAGAATGAAGAAACTCAGTCTAATTCTGAGAAAATACAAAATTTATTGATTTATTTACATAGTACGTCTCATGAGATAATTGATTGGGAACAATTAGCGGATAAGTTTAAGCTTTCAGACCGTACCTTACATAGACAGTTCCTTGCATCTGTAGGAATAACCCCACAAAAATATCTTATTTATTTGCGGTTAGTAAAGGCTCAAGGCTTACTTAAATCATCCCAAATGTCAATTACGGAGATTGCGTTTAATGTAGGTTTTAATGATAGTAATCATTTCTCTTCTGTATTTAAAAAGAAAGAGGGCATATCACCTTCTGAATTTAGAGAAGGTGCTTAGGATAACATTGAGGGTATACCTCTATTCTAATTTAGCCAAAGTCTCACTTAAGGCGATAAATTTAGCATAGCCGCGTCTTAGATACTCATTTTGATATCTATTTGGTGCATAGTTCAAAGTTTTAGGAACATTAGCTGTGATCGCATCTGAAAAGTTTTTATATACACCATAACCAACTGCTGCGCTCATTGCTGCTGCTTGGCAGCCTGCTTGTTTTATATCAACAACTTCAAGATTTAAGCCGCCAGCATCAGTCATCATTTGCATCCACGCTTCCGATTGGCTTGGGCCTCCTGTAAAGCGAATTTTCTCTACATCAGGATTTAATTTTAAAATTCGATCTTGATGAATCAAATGTGAGTAAATAATACCGCGATACATCGCTGCGATCATATCATCTTGAGTATGATGTCCACTCATCCCATAAAAGCCACCTTTTAAATTAGATGCTTGATTTGATCCAAATAAATACGGCAGAAAAATTAAATCTAAAGCGTCTTCATCCGCATATTTTAGATTATCTGTTGATTTATCTGCAAGCATTTGATTAAATTTTTGATAGACAGATTGATCATTATTAAAAAACTGCTTAATCATCCAAGCTAGATTACTTGCCGATGTTGGGCTGCCCTCATGGACAAAGTATTGATTACCAGTGCAGTATTTACCCCAAATATAAGGATAGTTATTAGTTTGATCAATATTTAACTCATCCACAACACTCGTGGCTATGCTCCAAGTACCAGCGACAGCGCTTAAAATACGCTTATCCGCTACGCCCGAACTAAGTGCTGCGGCAACTACGTCAAACAAGCCACCATAAACAGCTGTTCCTGCTAATAATCCTGTTTCTTTTGCAGCTTTTATAGTTACACCACCTGCTTGTTCGGATGAGGTGATCACGCGGGCAGTATGATTTTCCATTTCAGGAATACCAAAAAGTTGCATTAACTCTGAATCATAATCACCAGTTTTTTGATTATAAATATTACTCCCTGAGATATTGGTGATTTCAGCAGTAATCTCACCTGTTAATTTAAAGCGAATATAATCATGTACCATTAAGATTGCATCAATTTTCTCATAATTTTCAGGCTCTTCTTGTTTAATCCAAGCTAATAATGAGACTGGATGCCCCGTCCATAATTGTTGCAATCCCTTAGGATATGCTTGTTGATCAATTCCTGCTTTTTGCCAATCTTGAACGATTTTCAAAGCGCGTGTATCTGATGAGATAATTCCATTTCTTACAGGGTCACCGTTTTTATCTATCGCGTATAAACCTTTGCCGTGTGATGAGAAGCCAATCCCTTTAATTTGAGCATTTGATAAGCCGCTTTGGCTTATTGCAGATTGAACAACTTTACAAACACTCAGCCAAAGAGCATCCATATTACGCTCGGTAAAACCAGGCTTTGCGCTTAAAATATTTGCATAGTCTTCACTTACGCATATCTCTTGCCCTAAAGCATCATAAATACCAGCTTTAGTTACGGTGCCGCCAATATCAATTCCTAAAAAATACATATAATTTCCTTTTATACGATAAATAAAAAATGGCTTAGGCAAGGCTTGTTTTAAGCTCGCCTAATCGAACTAATAAATGTTGCTCCCCAAATAATTCCACCTTTAACAATATATTGAACAAAAGGAGATATTCCTAATAAATTTAATCCATTACTTAATACACCTAGTAATAATGCGCCAATTAATGTACCGATAATCACTCCACGCCCACCTGATATTGATGCACCGCCTAAAACAACAGCTGCAATTGCATCTAATTCAAAGCCTGTTCCAGCATTTGGTTGACCACTCATAACTCGTGCGGTAAAAATAAGTCCTGCAAAAGCTGCGGTAAAGCCGCTAATTGTATACACAAGAACTTTTATTTTCTTAACTCGAATCCCACTTAAACGTGCCGCTTCCTCATTACCGCCTAAAGCATATACGTAACGCCCAAAAGCAGTTTGATTTAAAACAATATAGGCAACAATATATAAACTTAGCATTAGTATAATCGGTACAGGCACACCCATTATTGACTCTCTGCCGAAAAAGGCAAAGTTAGGATCTAAGCCTGAAACAGGATTGCCACCTGTGTAAATAAGAGCGCAACCTTTAGCAATAATCATAGCCCCAAGCGTTACAATAATCGGCGGCATTTTTGCATAAGCGGCTAAAAAGCCATTGACCGCACCAAAAGTCGCCCCTACCAATAATCCACACAAAATCGCAACATACATATTGATGCCATAATGCGCCATAAGTCCTGCCATTAATGTGCCTGAAAGAGCCATTACAGTACCAACAGATAAATCTATCCCACCTGTTAAAATAGCACAAGTCATGCCTACAGCAATTACTGCGTTAATTGAAACTTGGCGCAAAACCGAAGTTAAATTACTACTCGTTAAAAAATACTCATTAGTAACCGACATTAAGCTAAATAAAATAATCAAGCCGATTAAGGGTAAAAAAGCAGGGTAGCGCATCCAGTCCTTGAATGTATGCTTAAGATTTTGTATTTTAGTCATGATATTGCCTCCTTAGAACTATTTATTGTTTGCTCATTTATATTATTTGAAATTTCATTAGCACCTGTTGCATGTAATAAAATTGTCTCAGAATTCATATCATCCCCTTCTAAAGTGGCAACAATATGCCCTTCTCTAAAGACTAAAATACGATCACTTACGCCGATTACTTCAGGAAGTTCTGAAGAGATCATAATTATGGATACTCCAGTTTGGGTAAGTGTTCGCATTTGTTGATATATTTCAGCTTTAGCACCAACATCAATTCCACGTGTCGGCTCATCAAAAATCAAGATTTTACAATCATGATTAA
Source organism: Gammaproteobacteria bacterium (assembly GCA_003864535.1). Taxonomy (GTDB): domain Bacteria; phylum Pseudomonadota; class Gammaproteobacteria; order Cardiobacteriales; family Wohlfahrtiimonadaceae; genus BHEQ01. Next base: position 2,598 of record BHEQ01000130.1, on the reverse strand, counting down.
GCCAGCGTGCAATCACCACTTTTTGTTGATTACCACCACTTAAATTGCCGACGATAGTCTCGCCACTTGGTGTTTTAATCCCAACTTTTCTGATCAGATCATCCGAAACTTTTTTCTCAAATTTAGCGTTTATTAATCCAAATTTACTTGGATGTTGATTTAACCAAATATTATCTTGGACGGAAAAAGATAAAACTAATCCTTGGGTTTTGCGATTCTCTGGCAACAAGCCAAATCCTGCCTTTAGAGCATCTGAAGGAGAGTTTAGATGTATTTCATTTTTATCTAATAAAATTGTTTTGCTATAGCAAGAATCAGCTCCAATCATTGCATTTACTAATTCAGTACGCCCAGATCCTACTAATCCTGCAAAGCCTAAAATCTCACCTTTTTTTAGAAAGAAATTATCAATCGGGGCATTATTGTAACGTTTAAGTGATACTTCTAAATATTTTTCAGATTCTAAAGTCCGAGCTGTTAAATAAGTTTGATTAATCGCGCGTCCCACCATCATTTGCACGAGTTTATCTATATTGGTATCTTCAACTTTGGTTGTGCCAATATATTCCCCATCTCTTAGCACACTTATAGTATTGCAAATTTCAAATATTTCTTCTAAATGATGCGAGATAAAAAACATACCAACGCCAGTTGATTGCAAATCACGCATAATCTGAAATAAATGGCGTGCCTCATTAGGGGTTAAGGTCGCGGTTGGTTCATCTAGCACTAGAATATTAGCGTGTAAAGATAATGCTTTAGCAATCTCTACAAACTGTTGCTCGGCTATACTTAAATTTTCAACTGGTGTATTTAAATTAATATTAACATCCAACCCTTTAAAAATTGTAATAGCTTGTTTTTTCATAGTAGATCGATCCAATAAACCTACTTTGTTTTTTAATTCTCGATTTAAAAAGATGTTTTCCACAGCATTAAGATATGGAATTAATGAGAATTCTTGGAAGATGATTCCAATCCCAGCTGCAATAGCTTCCCGATAATTTTTAAATCTAACTTGTTTGCCATCTATGCTAATAATTCCATTATCAGGTTGATAAATGCCACATAAAATCTTCATTAAGGTTGATTTTCCTGCGCCATTTTCACCCAGTAAAGCATGGATTTGTCCTCTATCTAAGCTCAAATTTATTCCATTTAATGCTTTAACGCCTGGGAATGATTTTTCTATATTTTCTAATTTTAGTAATTGTCCCATGCTATCCTATTGTTATTTTTAAAAAGTCATCCTCTAAACTTCTCCAAAGGAGCATTGGTATCTACACAACTTGTAATAATTTAATAATATAAATAAGTTAGATGCAGATTCTTGTCTGGGCTAACAATTTTATTATGCTTATTTATTTAGGGGACTTCTATTAATTAGATTTTTCAAGGCCTGCGATTTTATTAAAAGCACAGTTTACATATGTAAATGAGCATTTTAATAAAATTGCGTAACGCAGAAAAAGCAGTTAATAGATGTTCCCTTTACACTTGTGTGGATATCTATACTTAAGTTAGCGGATGCTTTCTTTGATTAAATTACCAGCTAAATCCTGCGGCATTTGTTATGTCAATAATTTTCACATCAACAGGGACTTCTTTAGGAATATTTGCCCCCCAATATTTAGCAAGTGCGATACCTAATGCTATATTAATTTGATCTCTAGGAAATTGTGCCGAAGTTGCAATAATTGGTGATTTACCTGTAGCAATCTCTGCAACTACTTCAGGATTTCCATCAACACTAACTACTTTTACATCTTTCCCACTTGCGCTAATTGCCGCAGACGCGCCAAGAGAACCAATATCATTAACACTAAAAATGCCCACAAGTGTTGGATTAGCTTGAAGCATATTTTCAACCACATTCATCGCGGTATCACGCTCTTGCTTGCCATTTAATTTAGTGACAATTTTCATATTAGGATACTCTTTCATAGCATCTTCAAAGCCACGCACACGCTCTAAAATAGGAATAACAGGAATGCCATCTAAAATAGCGACATTGCCCTTTTCACCTAGTGCTTTAGCTAAATGATGCCCTGCAAAAAGTCCTGCATCATAGTTTTTTGATCCCACAAAAGAGTCAATTGGACCATTAGCTTGAGCATCAACAGCAATGACGACAATACCTGCTTTTTTAGCAGCAAGCACAGCTGTCTCGGCTCCTACTGAGTCTGCTGGATTGATAATTAAAATATCAATTTTCTTTTGTATCATATCTTCAATATCACTAGTTTGCTTAGCAATATCATGACGTGCATCAGCAAAATGGGCTTTTGCGCCAATATCTTTAGCGGCTTTTTCAACTTCCTCTTTCATTAATACAAAAAATGCATTATTCATTTCTTGAAATGAAACCCCTATACTTATTTCTTTAGCGCAAGTTACGCCTGTTAAGAGTGATAAAGATAATAAACCTGATAATAAACCAGTTTTAAGTGCGCTAGATGATTTTTTTAACAACTTATTAGATAGCATAATGTTCCCCTTAAAAGTAATGCCAATTGGCAAATAAAAAACCTATCAATCAATCAATAAATAAATAAAGATAAATATAAATATAAATATAAATATAAACAGATATAAATA
>BHEQ01000129.1 GCA_003864535.1 Gammaproteobacteria bacterium | reverse complement strand
ATATAAATTTGCACTGCAATGGCGAATTAATTGTAAATTTTTTATAAGATGAATATAAAATATATATAAATTTATTTTATTTTATTTTATTAAGATAAGAAAATTATTCACCAATAAATAGATATTTTATGCTAAATTCAAAAATCAATTCTTAGATAAATTAAAGAGCTTACGTGTTTGAACATAATCAAAAATATCAAGGTGGTGACAAGGCAATTCTCGTCGCCATGGAAATGCCAGACACAGATCCTGCCGATAGCGCAGAATTTCTGGAACTAGTAACTTCGGCTACGGTAATTCCATTACAAGTAATTACAGGCAAGCGTCAATATGTTGATAAACGCTATTTTGTTGGCACAGGCAAGGCTGAAGAGATTCGCTTAGCTGCAGTTGCACACGATGCTGATGTCGTAATTTTTAATCATGCGCTGCGCCCAAGCCAAACGCGTAATTTAGAAAGATTGCTTGAAAAGCGCGTGATTGATCGCACAGGGCTTATCTTAGATATATTTGCGCAACGTGCCCAAAGCTTTGAAGGCAAACTTCAAGTGGAGCTTGCCCAGCTTAAACATATCTCAACGCGCTTAGTTAGAATGTGGACGCATCTTGAACGCCAAAAAGGCGGTATTGGTATGCGTGGCCCTGGTGAAACCCAGCTAGAATCAGATAAACGCATGATTATCACGCGGATTGGGCAGATTCAAAAAAAATTAGATAAAGTTGAGGAAACACGCCGTCAAAGCAGGCTTGCACGCCAAAAATCAGCCACGCCAACAATCGCGTTTGTCGGTTATACCAATGCGGGCAAATCATCTTTATTTAATCAACTTACCCATTCAGATATATATGTTGCTGATAAACTTTTTGCGACACTTGATCCAACTCATCGCGCTCTTGAACTAACCCAAACAGGCAAGGCTATTTTAATTGATACTGTAGGGTTTATTTCAAAACTACCGCATGAATTAATCGCAGCATTTAAATCTACCTTACAAGAATCTGTTGAGGCTGATTTATTACTTGAAGTTATTGATAGCGCAGATCCAGAGCGGGAACATAAAATGCACGAGGTTGCTAAAATTTTGAATGAAATTGGTGCAAGTGGCGTTCCTAAAATTCAAATATTTAATAAGATTGATCTCCTTGATGAAATCCAGCCACATTTTATTAAAAATGAAATAAATGAAATTAATACAGTTTATTTATCGGCACAAGATAGCACAGGGATTGATTTATTACTTCAAGCAATTAGTGAGCGTTTTCAAGAAACCCATGTAAGAACTCAATTGACTTTACCGCCGTATGCTACAAAATTACGCGCCCAATTATTTGAATTAGATGCGATTACTTGTGAACAAATTAGTGATACTGGGGAATTTATCCTTGATATTTACACGGCGAAACGCCATCTACTTAAATTAGCTACGCAAGATGCGCAATCTAAAACACTTTTGTCATCCACATTGAATGATCTGCATACAAAAGAAATATGGGAATAGATTTTTTAGGCGGTTAAATGCTACTATCTGATTCTATCAGTTTAAGGTTTATAGATTAAAATTTATAGATCCAATCTAAATCGCAACAACTATTAAAGGAGTTTATATTTACAATGAATAAGTTATCATCCACAACCACTCCCATTGAAAGCGGGCTTACACCAATGGCCTGGAACGAGCCTGGTAAATCAGACAAACCTAATGATAAACCAGATCAAAACGATCCTTGGAATCGCAATAAGCGTCCCGCAAGTACTAGCGGGCCTGATTTGGACGAGGTTTTTAAGAAGATAAAATCATTATTTGGCTCAAGCAAAAATGGTAATGGCAATAATGGCAATAGTGGTAATAGCGGCGGTTTTAGTACGCCTAAAAACTTTGGGATTCTCCCTGTTGTTGTCTTAGTTGCTGGATTAGGCTTATGGCTTGCTTCAGGAATATATACTGTAGATGAGGGGAGACGTGGTGTTGAATTAGTTTTTGGGAAATATAATGCAACAACAGAGCCTGGTTTAAACTGGCGCTTTCCAAGCCCAATTGGTGCGCATAAAATTATTGATACTTCAAGGCGGTCATCTCTAAAAATTGGTGCAATTGAGCATAATAAAACTAGTTCAAATGGTGATAATGAAAGCCAAATGCTAACTAAAGATGAAGCAATTGTCGTGGTAAGCATAGAAGTTCAGTTTCAAATTATTGATCCAGAAGCTTATTGGTTTAATGTTAATGGACCTGAAGCTACTTTAAAACAAGTTGTTGAAAGTGCGGCACGTGAACGTGTTGGTCAAACTAATTTGGATGATATTTTAACCTCAGGACGTGCGCAATTAATGGTTGAGGTTAAAGATTTATCTCAAACTGTTTTAGATTTATATAAAACAGGACTTTTAATTACCAATGTCAATCTTGAAGATGCACAGCCTCCAAGAAAAGTCCAAGATGCATTCTCGGATGCAATTCGGGCACGTGAAGATGAACAAAGTCGTCGTAACTTAGCTGATGCTTATGATAGACAAATAGTCCTAGAAGCAGAAGGTGAGGCTGCGCGTGAGGTCAATAACGCAGAAGCTTATCGTGATCGCCTTATTGCAGAAGCAACGGGTGAAGCTGCTCGTTTTAGCAAGCTCTATAATGCTTATCGCCTCGCTCCTGAAATTACTAAATCGCGCCTGTATCTTGAAACTATGGAGCAAGTACTTAGTCAAACTAGTAAAATAATTATGGATCAGCAAAGCAATAATCTAATGGTTTTACCCTTAGAGCAAATCCTTAAAACTCAAGCAAATAGTGCCTCGCAAAGCTCACAACAAGGGAATAATTTAAATAGCACCTTAAATTATACAAGGGCAAATCCACCTTTAATTGATGCAACTAAAACATCAGACTCTGCTGCGCAAGAAACGCGCATGCGCACACGTCAATAACGAACAGGTTGAATATAAAAATGAATAAATTACTCTCTATTTTCGCCCCTATTATTTTAGTTATCACATTTATTTTATCGGGATCAGTATTTATTGTGTATGAATGGGAAACGGCGATTCGCTTCCAATTTGGACAAATTCAAAACACTTATCAAAAGCCTGGTTTATATTTTAAAATTCCTTTAATTCAAAATATTACTAAATTTGATCAACGTATTCAAACTTTAGAAACCCAGCGCGAGCTCTTTTTAACTTTTGAAAAGAAAAACTTACTAGTTGATACTTTTGTTAAATGGAAAATTAATGATCCAAGACTATACTATGCAGCAGTACAAGGTTCTATTGCAACGACGAATGCACGTTTAGAGCAAAATATTAAAGATGGTTTACGTTCTGAATTTGGTCAAAAAACCTTACAAGAAGTTGTTGCTGGATTTAATCCCACATCTAAACAAACTATCCGTCAAGAAATTCAAAATACGATAGTTGCATCCGCCAAAATTTATGGTAAGGATCTTGGAATTGATATTATTGACGTTAAAATAAAAGGCGTTGAACTTCCTGATGAGGTTACTGAAAATGTATTTACGCGTATGAAAACCGAACGTGATCGGATCGCGCGTGAATTTAGGGCTCGTGGTGAGGCAAGTTATATTGAAACTGTGGCTAAAGCTGATAAAAAACGTACCGTTATGTTAGCTGAAGCTTATAGTAAAGCTGAAATTATTCGCGGTGATGGCGATGAGAAAGCTGCGAATATTTTTGCAGCATCTTATGGTCAAGATCAAGATTTCTTTGAGTTTTATCGTAGCCTTCAAGCTTATCGGAACACTTTAAAAGATAAATCAGATTTCTTAATTTTAAGAGCTGATTCTCCTTTCTTTAAATATTTGCAATCTCAGTAATAATTATATTGTAAGGATAGCGCATAGCGTCAACACCATTAAGTTAAGGCTTTCCCCCTAAATCCCCCTTCGCAGGGGGACTTTTAGAGCTCCTCCCCTGCGAAGGGGAGGTTGGGAGGGGTTTTATAAGTCATTAACTTAATAGCGCTGAACGCATAGAGTAAGGCTTATAATTTTTGTAAGCCTTACTAGGTTAAGCATGCCTAATAGTTATGTTTAATATGCATATTAAATTATTATGAATCAACTTTTAGAATCAACTTTTAATTACTTAAAGATACCTATGCATTCCCCATCTAATTTATTACCCGCAGGGATTAATGAAGCATTACCTTACGATGCTGCCCGTTTAGAATTATTAAGGCGCAAACTACTTAATCTTTTAAATACGCATGCCTATCATTTATGTATGCCGCCTTTAATTGAATTTATTAATACCGATAAAAATCGCATCGGGAGTGATATTGCTCTGGCAACCTTTCAAGTTACCGACCAATTAAGTGGTAAAGTAATGGGGTTTCGTTCAGATATGACCCCACAAATTGCGCGTATGGATTTGCAAATCTCTGATTATGATGCGGTTACGCGGTTGTGCTATATCGGTTCAATTTTAAAAACACGCCCTGACAATTTTGGCGGCTCAAGAAGCTTAATTCAATTAGGCGCAGAACTTTATGGGAATTCTAATTTAGAAAGTGACTTAGAAGTAATTTTACTCATGATATCTACGTTGAGAGCTGCGGGAATTACTCAAAAAATAACCTTAGATTTAGGCAATGTTTCAATTTTTAATAGTTTAGCCAAAAAACATAATTTAGATGGTGAATTATTAAAACAAACTTTTAGCGCAATCTCGCAAAAAGCAGCGCATAGCTTACCTAATGTATTAAGCACCGCAGCACATCAAGATTTTATAAAACTTTTAGAGCTTACGGGCACTACCAAAATTCTAGAAAAAGCCCTACGTTATTTTCCAGATATAGCCGCAATTCATGCAATAGTATCTATTTGCGCAAGTATAGAGGCTTTTTTACCAGATATAAATCTCCATATTGATCTTACCGAGTTACGCGGTTATCGCTATTATACGGGTTTATTATTTGGGGCATTTATCCAATCAGAGGGGCAAGCTATCGCTTTAGGTGGGCGTTATGACAATATAACCATGAATAAATCTAGCCGTGCTGCGGTAGGGTTTAGCACTGACTTAAACAAGCTGTTACCCTATTATATTAGCGCTCCTAAAGCTAAGATTAAAACTATTTTAGCACCATCTCTTAGCTTTAATCTTGAGCTAGAAGAGGCGGTTAAGCGTCTACGTGATGCAGGAAATATAGTTATTCGTGACTTAAACCAAAGAAATACACAGCATATTCTCGATCATAATTTGATTTTTGATGAGATAAACAAAGCATGGATTTTAGATTAAGCGCCAGTTTTTTTATTAAGAACACGTTTTTTTTTTATGCTGAATTTGCAAATAGGACTACAAAATGGCTCAAAATGTAATTATTGTTGGAACGCAATGGGGCGACGAGGGTAAAGGTAAAATTGTTGATTTACTTACAGAGCGGGCACGAGCGGTCGTTCGCTTTCAAGGTGGGCATAATGCTGGACACACCTTAGTAATTAATGGTGAAAAAACTATTTTACGCTTGATTCCTTCTGGTATTTTGCGCCCACATATTACCTGTTATATCGGTAATGGCGTAGTTTTATCCCCCACGGCTTTATTAAGTGAGATGGATGAGCTTTTAAAACGCGGGATTGATGTTGATAAACGCTTAAAAATATCTGAAGCCTGCCCTTTAGTGATGCCTTATCATATTGCGATAGACCAAGCGCGTGAGCTTAAATTAGGTATTAATAAAATAGGGACAACAGGGCGCGGTATTGGCCCTGCTTACGAGGATAAGGTTGCGCGTAGAGCTTTGCGTGTAGCTGATCTTTGTCATCCTGAGCGTTTTAAAGAGAAATTAATTAATGTGATGGAATATCATAATTTCATCCTCGAGAAATATCTAAACCAGCCAGCGATGGATGTTAATCAAGTATTTGATGAGACAATGTTATTGGCGCAGAGAATCACCCCGATGATTGCCGATGTTTCAGCGGAACTATTTGAAATCATGCGTAATGGTGAGAATATTATGTTTGAAGGTGCGCAAGGTACGTTTTTAGATATTGATCATGGAACTTACCCATTTGTAACTTCTAGCAATACCTCAGCAGGTGGTGCAAGTACTGGTTCTGGAGTTGGTCCGCGCAATTTTGACTATATTTTAGGTATTGTTAAAGCCTATACC
>BHEQ01000128.1 GCA_003864535.1 Gammaproteobacteria bacterium | reverse complement strand
GATCGCTAGAATTAGTCACGCTTGAGGCTAAATATTGTTGCGCTTAACTTGTGCTGCTCAAGAAAGCACGAGGTTATTTCAGCATACTTGCTATTTTTAGGCAAGATGGAGTTTAATGGACGCTTACGAAATTTGCAGGACAAATTGGATGCTTCCCTTAATTTTTTTTTACTTCAGGACGTGATGATGGAAAAATAGATTAAATAATTATCAAAAATTGCGCAAAATACGCATTGGGCTATAGTTTAAAAAACGTCTACAACCAAAGTAACCACTAATTAAAACAACGAGTAAGCCGCCAACTGTGCCTAAAAGCAGGTTGCTAACTTGTGGAATACCTTTTAAATCAAAAACATAATTCATTAATATAAATGCAATAACATATGCAAATAAACTTGCCAAAAGACCGCTTAAGCATCCTAAAAGAGTAAATTCAGACAATAGAGCATTTCTAAGAACTTTTTTATCTGCTCCAAAAGTTTTAAATAAGGCTATTTCGCGAATTCGTACCTCTTGAGTTGTTTGAATTGCGGTAAATAATACTAAAATTCCAGCCGCGAGTGTAAATCCAAATAAAGCGGTTATTGCTAAACTTATTTTATCTATCATAGCTTTAATTCGTAGCGTAATCGTGCCTACATCAATTAAAGTGATTGCGGGATAAGTTTTAATTAAAGTCATTAATTTCTGTTTTGAAGCTAGATCATTCGGCCAATAAAATGCCGTAACCCATGTTGCTGGGACTTGATTTAAAATCGAATCTGGAAATAAAATAAAGAAATTAAGATTCACTTTCTGCCAATCAACATTGCGGATTGAACTTATTTTAGTTTTAAGGTTATTACCATTGATATTAAACCCAATCTCATCACCTAGCTTGAAATTAAAACCTTTGGCAATTCTAGACTCTTCAATTGAAATCTCGATAACTCCATCTTGAAATAATGGCGGAAAATGTCCGCTTATGAGTGTATTTCCTTCTGGCATTGAGCTTATCCAAGACATATTAAACTCGCGCCTAGCTAAGCGTTTGGCATTATCATCTTCATATGCATCGGCAGAAAATGGCTGCCCATTAATGGTGGTAATCCGCCCACGCACAATTGGATAAAAAACAGGTGGATTTTTAAGTGACCCTTCTAAAGAATTGTTTGTAAGCCAGTTTTTTATTGGATCTACAGCTTCTGGCGGAATATTAATCATAAATTGATTGGGGGAATATAAAGGAATAGAGGCATCCCAAGCTTTGATTAAATCTTGCTTAATTACTGTAAGTAATAATAAAATCATCAAACCAAATCCAATTACGCTCATTTGCAAAATACTGCTTTGGCGGCGATATAAAATGTTTTTTTGACCTATATAAAAAAACTTAGGCAAGCGTAATCTGACTAATATTTTAAGCAATGATGCAGAAATAATCCATAATAATCCAAGACTTAAACTCAATCCAAGAATACTGGTAAGTCCAAGTTTTAAGGAACCTGCGCGCCAAATAAATAAAACACACAAACAAAGATACGCAGGAAGGTAGCGTTTAAGTGCATTAAATCCTTCAGGATTAATATTTTGCCTTAAAACGCGCATCGGCTCTATCTGTCTTAAACTCCAAATTGGGGGAATAGCAAAACCTAAGGTCGTAATTAAACCTATGCTAATTCCTGTCCAAATCGGCATTAAAGATGGCTCAGGTAACGCACTTTGAAGGATAAATCCAGTGAGAAAGTTTGCCAAGAGCATTTGTGCGATATATCCAATTAAAGCACCAAGCACAGAAGCGATTACGGCAAGGATGAGTAAACTCCCCGCAAATAAACTGAAGATAATATTTTTAGCAACTCCAAGCGCGGTTAAAATCCCAACCATATCGCGGCGTTTTAGCGCAAATTGATGCGCACTTAAACCTATCCCACAACTTGCTAAAACTAAGCTAATAAGCGCCGCCAAATTCATAAATTTTTCAGAACGCACAAGAGCTGCTTTTAATTGTGGTTGCGCATTTTCAATATCTTGGATATTAACCTCAACATCTTTAACTAGTTCCTTTTGAAACTGTAAGATATCCTTTTGCGCACCTTTTAGAAGAAGCGTATACCTTATTCTTGAGCCAGGTAAGATTAATTTGGTTGCTTCTAAATCAGCTTGATTGAGCATAACGCGCGGCGCAATATTAAAGACATCACCACCACGATCTGGTTCAAAATCAAGAATTTTCTCAAGCCTAAAACTAGCCTCACCTAATTGTAGAATTTGACCTATTTTAAGCTTAGCATCATTAAATAAAGCAGCATCAACCCAAAGTGTCCCAAGTGAAGGCACTCTCGTATCTTCTACGCCCTCATCACTTAGACTCAGTTTAGTTTTTAAACGCCCACGCAAAGGATAATTTGCGGTTACAGCTTTTATTTCTGCCAAAATAAATTGGTCATTAATCTGCATAATCCCTTGTAATGAGCTAAAAAACGAGGTTTCTAAATTATATTTATGTGCTTGAAGCGTATATATCTCCGCAAGTGGGCGTGAGCTTGCAAGGCGTAAATCCGCCGCTAGAATTTCATTTGATTGTAAGCTAATCGCACGATTAACCCTATTCGAGAAAAAACTTACCGTTGTCGATGCACTTATTGCAATTATAATGCACAGAGCAAATAAATTTAATTCACCTGATTTAAATTCGCGCCAAAAATGTTTGATGATCTTAACCATGAATAATCCTACCTGCATCAATATGAATTTGTGCAAGGCACCGATTTGCCAGAGCTTTATCATGAGTTACTATTACAAGCGTCGCCCCTAAATTCTTATTTAAATCAAATAATAACTTGGTTATTTTCTCACCTGTTACAGAATCTAAATTACCTGTAGGCTCATCAGCAAATAATACTTTCGGATTATGTGCAATCGCTCTTGAGATCGCAACGCGCTGCTGTTCTCCGCCTGATAATAAACTCGGTTTATGTTCAAGTCTATGTAATAAATCTACGCTTTCTAAAGCGCGTAACGCTAATTCTTTTGCGTTAGCGTGCCGCGTTAATTCTAGTGGTAGCATCACATTCTCAAGGGTAGTTAAATGTGGTAAAAGTTGGAAATTTTGAAAGATAAAGCCAACATTATCCGCGCGTAATTGAGTCCGAGCCGCTTCATCTAATTGATGTAATGGATGTCCATTTAGCCAAATCTCACCAGTTGTACAGCTATCAAGCCCTGCCATAATCCCCAAAAGTGTTGTCTTGCCTGAACCTGAACGCCCAACTAAGGCGGTACTTGTGCCTGCATAAATATCAAAGTTAATTTGATCTAGGATTAGGAGCGTTTCACCTTTATTATCAACCGACTTAGTTAGATTTTTGGATGTCAAAATAGGGCTAGGCATGAGAATCCTTTAATATTTGAAATTTAAAATTATATTTAATGTTTAATCAAGTTAAATCAGTAATAATGGCGCACATTAAACCATAAAACCCTAATTAATTTTAATAAAATTTAGCATATGATATTTTTACCTAACCGCAATCCACTTGAAAATAATCAACAAAAAACTCGCTATGCCTTAGGTTTGCAGTATCTTGGGACGCATTTTTCTGGATGGCAAACACAAAAAAATCCACAACTAAGAACCGTCCAGAGTGTTCTTGAACGCGCGATTTCTAAAATTGCAAATGAACCAATTAAAGTAATCTGCGCTGGGCGTACCGATGCTGGAGTGCATGCTCTAAGTCAGGTTGTGCATTTTGAAACAGCTAAAATACGTGCCGATTATGCGTGGTTACGTGGGATTAATGCTCATTTGCCTGATGATTGCTCGGTAAGTTGGATTACCGCTGTAAGTTTAGATTTTCATGCGCGTTTTTCAGCAATAGGACGCCATTATCGCTATTATATTTATCAATCAGACTATCGCTCTGCATTACTTTGTGCAACGCAAACATGGATTTATGGAGATTTAGATATTAAGATGATGCAAAAAGCTGCCAATTTATTAGTTGGAACGCATGATTTTAGCGCCTTTCGCTCCAGTGAATGCCAAGCAAAATCACCAATTCGGACGCTACATCAGCTTAATATTGAAAAAACAGAGCAAGGACTTGTAATTTATGCCCATGCTAATGCTTTTTTGCATCATATGGTGCGCAATTTAGTCGGGGTGCTTGTGCCAATTGGGCAAGGTAAAAAAGATTATGCGTGGGCTTTGCAAGTTTTAGAGAGTAAAACTCGGGGTGATGCAGGAATAACCAGCGCAGCACAAGGATTATTTTTAACTCAAGTGGATTATCCTACTGCGTTGCTAGATATTACTAAAATTCATAATTATTAGATAATTCGTAACTACTGCGCAGCTAAAAAAACCACCCCTCCCAACCTCCCCTTGTTAAGGGGATTCTCCACCAGTTTGCATTGCTTATACAAGTGCTCTATGCGCAATATCTTTGCGATAAAACATGCCATCAAAAGAGATATTTTTGATCTGTGCATATGCATTAGCTTGGGCGGTTTTAACATCCTCTCCAAGCGCAGTTACGCATAAAACACGTCCACCTGAAGTTATTATCTTAGCTTCGCTAATTTGTGCACCAGCAATAAATGTCTTGACTAAGCAGCTCTGATTTTTATCTAGCTCTTTATGTGAACATAATCCTGAAATTACATCACCAATTTGTGGGGTTTGAGGATAATTTTTTGCAGCAAGAACTACGCCAACAGCTGGGCGTTTATCCCACTTACACGTGGCTTTATCTAATTTTTGCGCTAAAGCTAATTCTATAAGTTCAACTAAATCAGATTGCATTCGCAGCATAATTGGCTGGGTTTCAGGATCACCAAAGCGGCAATTAAATTCAATTACCCGTGCATTTCCTTGTGGATCAATCATAAGTCCTGCATATAAAAAGCCTGTATATGGCGTGCCTTCAGCCTTCATGCCTTGCATGGTTGGATAAATAACTTGTTCCATCACAAGCTTATGAATAGCATCAGTCACCACAGGCGCTGGTGAATACGCGCCCATTCCACCTGTATTAACTCCAGTATCGCCATCACCAACGCGCTTATGATCTTGGCTTGTTGCCATTGCAAGGGCATTCTCGCCATCACACATGACGATAAAGCTCGCCTCTTCACCATCAAGAAACTCTTCGATAACCACACGTGAGCCTGATTTACCAAATGAATTATTAATCAGCATATCCTTAACCGCGGCAATAGCCTCAAGCTCAGTCATTGCGACAATAACGCCTTTACCAGAAGCTAAACCATCAGCTTTAATGACAATAGGCGCACCTTTTTCTTGGATATAGGCAACCGCTTTATCAACTTGTGTAAATACTTGATAAAAAGCAGTTGGGATATTATATTTAACTAAAAAGTCCTTCGCAAAAGCTTTAGAGCCTTCTAATTGCGCGGCATATTGCTTTGGTCCAAATATTTTCAAGCCAAGCTCTTGAAATATATCGACCACGCCAAGCACTAAAGGGACTTCAGGTCCGACAAGAGTCAGACAAGCGTTGTCTTTTGCAAAGGCTGCAAGTGCTTGTATATCTGTTACTTCTATAGCAATATTTTCACATTTATCTTCTAAGTTAGTACCTGCATTGCCTGGGGCTACAAATATCTTGCGAACCTTTGCACTTTGAGCGCATTTCCACGCGAGTGCGTGTTCGCGCCCGCCATTACCAATAATAAGTATATTCATGTTTACTCTTTTAAATTAATTGCTTAAATTAGATGCTAATTAATGCCTAAAGTGGCGCATACCCGTAAAAACCATCGCGATATTATGCTCATTTGCCGCGTCAATTACTTCTTGATCACGTATTGATCCACCTGGCTGAATGATAGCTTTAATGCCAACTTGCGCCGCCTGATCAATACCATCACGGAAGGGGAAAAATGCATCGGATGCCATGACACAAGCATCAACACTCAACCCCTCATCAGCAGCTTTTATTGCGGCAATTTTAGTTGAATAAACACGGCTCATTTGCCCTGCACCAATTCCAATAGTACTTAAATCTTTACCAAATACGATAGCATTTGATTTCACAAACTTAGCTACTTTCCACACAAATAATAAATCTTGAATTTCCTGCGCACTTGGCGCACGCGTGGTCATAATTTTTAAATCTTGCTCACAAATTATGCCCTTATCAAGTTCTTGAATTAATAAGCCACTGTTTACTTTTTTATAATCATATTCAATAGAGATTTGATCAGCGCTCTTATCAGAAA
>BHEQ01000127.1 GCA_003864535.1 Gammaproteobacteria bacterium | reverse complement strand
CCAGCTAATGGATCAAAAATTTTGAGTAAACGATTACCCCAAGTACTATTTGAGATCGTAACATCACGCACCCAATTAAATGATTGCCCTAATTGATCTTGTAAGATTTGAACTAAACTTGCATATTCACCTAAACCATCCTTACAAATTGCAATCTCTTGAGCGTGGGCACGGGCTAAATCAGCTTTAAAGAGCGGATCAATTTGCATTTGACCTAAACTTTTATCTTCTAATAAATCCGCAAGTAAAGCTAAGCTTGCATCCGCATCACCTAAAATAAACATATCATTTTTATAGCCACGTTGATCTGATAAGCCATAAGCATCAATCCTATATAAAGGTTTGGGTAATTTGAGCTTATATTTTAAAGTCTCATTCCCACGTAAACGCGTTCCTACTGCAAGCATGGCATCACATGTTTGATAAAATGCTTCAACATTTGGCTGTAAATTAAATGCGCCTAAGTTTTGGGGATGATCCTCGGCAACAATACCGCGCCCCTGCACGCTTGAAACCACGCCAAAGCCTAAAGCAAGTAAGCGTTTAACCGCAGAACCTGAAGCACGTGCGCCACCTCCAAGCCATAACATAGGGCGTTTTGCTCGGCGCAAATGCTCTGCAAGCGCAGTTACTCTAACTAAATCTAGAGCAAGCGTTGGAATGGGTAATGGCGCAAAATCTTCAGGCATTTCTATTAATGCCGCTTGAATATCAATAGGAATCTCAACACTTACAGGTCCTCTTGGAGCGGTTAAAGCGATGCGCACAGCCTCCTTAATCGTTGCAAGCGCGGTATCTTTTGTGCGTATTCTAAACGCCGCTTTTGAGATAGATTGCAACATACCAAGTTGTAAATTTGCCTCATGAATATAGGCTAAATCTTGATCAATATACTCAGTCTCAATTTGACCTGTAATGTGTAAAACTGGTGAGCCTGCCGTTAACGCCTCAACCAGAGCTCCTGCGGCATTACCTGCTGCTGTTCCAGTTGAGGTAAACGCTACACCTAAACCATGGCTTACCCGTGCATAAGCATCTGCCATGTTTAAGCCGCCGGCCTCGCCACGTGACATCACATACCTGATATTATTGCGCCTGCCAATTGCATCTAAAATCGGCATATTATGGATTGAGATTACGCCAAATACAGTTTTAACATTTATTTGCTCAATAAATCTTGCGATTGCCTCACCTACGGTAATTTTATTTTCACTCATGCTGTTCTTATCCTATTAATAATAATTTTTAAATTAAACAAATCGTGCCGAACCACCTGAAACATCAAGATAACTCCCAGTTGTATAACTTGATAACGGTGTCGCTAGAAAATATAATGCTTGCGCAGCTTCATGTGGTTTACCTAAACGCGCTAATGGAATATTTTTTTCAAGTGCTAATTTATGTGCCCATTGTTCAAAGGTTTGTTCAGATGTTTTATCTAATTCTTCTTGATGACGTCTACGCCATTGTCCTGATTCAACTAAGCCTACTAAAATAGAATTCACTCGGATATTTTTAGGCGCAAACTCAATCGCTAAAGAATGGAGTAAATTTTGTATCCCCGCCCGAGCTGAAGAGGTTGCGACCATATGCGGCTCAGGCTGAAGACTTAATAAAGAATTGACCGCAGTAATTGAGGCACACTTAGAGTTCCCAAGCAAAGCAAGAAAAGCGCGAATAGGACGGATTTGGCTAAAATATTTTAATTCTAATTCATCATGCCAATCTTGATCAGTCGTACTCATAAAGGTTGAGATGCGCCCTTGCCCTGCATTATTAATCAACCAGTCGCTGCCACCAAAATTAGCCGCAACCGCGCTTGCAAATGCATTCATTTGCGCCTCATCTAAAACATCTGCTTTGTAGCTTAAAATATTTTCAGGAGGATAGTTTTGAATTAAATCAGCATGAGCTTGGGCTAAACGCTCCGCATTACGCCCACAAAAAGCGACCTTATGTCCAGCTTTAAGAAAACATGACGCAGTTGCTAAGCCTATGCCTGAGCTGCCACCTGTGATAACGACGATTCCTGGTTTAATGTTCATTTTTAATCCTCTAATATTTTTTTAAAACTCCTCCGTGTGAAGGGGAGCTTGGGGGAGACCTTATTAAGTTGCTGAGTTCCCCCCTAAATCCCCCCTTGGCAGGGGGGACTTTTACAGCTCCTCATCTGTGAAGATGGAGCTTGGGGGAAAGCTTTTATTTATGCTTGAAAGCTTAACTGGCGTGATAAATCAGTTGCTGCGTGGCAAACGAGTCCAATTAAATTAGCTTGATTTGTCATCTCAATTTTAGAGGCTGGGATCGTGATGGATAACACGCCACAAATTTTGTGCTGTGCATCACGGACAGGTGCTGCAATTACTGAAATTCCAACCTCAAACAATGATTCACTCACGGCATACCCACGCTTTAAATCTTCTTGAACTTTGATATATAAATCTTCTACGTTTGTTAAGGTATGTTGGGTAAAACTAGCTAGGTTTTTTTCTACGTATAACTTTTGCAAATCTGTTAAGGAACAATCTCCAAGAGCAATGCGCCCAAGTACAGTTGCATGAGCAGGTAAACGCGTCCCAATACTTACAGATCCCATGCTAAATATATTCCCAAGGCTTGCAGCTCTTGCAACAAAAATCACATCTGTTTGATCTCTAATTACTAAATTTGAGGTAAACCCACAATGATCTCGAAGTGCATTTAAAATAGGCTGACTTTGCTCTGTTAAACTTAAACTGCTTAAATAATCATATCCAAGTTTTAATACCCCAATACTTAAACGATAACTATTCTCATCAGAACCTCTTTCTAAAAAACCTAAGCCTAATAAAGTTTGAATTAAACGAAATACAGTGGAGCGCGGAATTCCTAAAGATTTAGCTATCTCTGGCGCAGAAAGCTGCGGAGTATGCGCATTAAATTGCATCAAAACTTGCAATCCCCGCTCTAAAGCTGGCACGGTATACCGTCCTAGATCATCCTCATCAAGAATATCTGTATCGCTAGATTTTGCTGTGCTTGTTTGTATCATTTTTCACCTTTTACTTGTATTTATTACGATTATTAATATTTAATATTTAATTTTTACTTATTATTCCTCTAACAAAAGACATAATTAGTTGATTAACCTGCTGTGTTTGTTCGATATAACAGGCATGCCCCGCATGGTTAATTTCACTAAAAGGCGTTTGGGTTATATTTGCCAAATTCCGACATTGCTCTGGAGGGGTAATACTATCTTCAAGACCTACCGCAATCAATCTGGTTCCTTTATATTGGGCTAAATCAGTTAAAATATCTGCATCGGCTAATAAATGCGTCGCTTGCCGATATCCTGAAATATTGATCCGCGCTAAACTATATTGGATTAATTTAATCGCATCAATATTTGGTGTTTTGCCGAGCATTCTGGTAAAACCTGTTTGAGCCATTGCTTGCGGACCTAATTGCTCTAACATATTCAAACGGCTCAGGCGTTTCTCCTCACGTACATTTAACGCAGCTTTGCCATAGCCTTGCGCTGGGGATAATAACAATAAACCGCTCACACATTCAGGATAACGCGCGGCAAAGTTAGCTGCCATCAACGCACCTAAAGAATGCCCAATTAAAATACTCTTGTTGATATTTAAAGTATTTAGTAAGTCGCGTAAGATATCTGCATAATTGCTAGCATCAGGATGCTCTTCTGTAACCTGGCTTGATAAGCCATATCCTGGCGCATCCCACGCAAGTATTTTATAATCAGTTAATCCAGAGAGCTGCCCAATCCAAGAAGCGCTACTTGAGCCGATTCCATGCAGTAAAATAAGTGTTGGTAGCGCAGACTTAGCATTAAAATTAGCTGAAGTACGAATACTCACAATACGCTCTTTATGCGCATGATGATGAGCATTATGATCATAATCAACATTATTAATTTTGATTATGATTTCACGCAGCGGCAAGACTAAGTCTAAATTGGATAGATCATTATTAGATAGATCATTCATAGCGCACCTTTTTTATTGAATCTTGCGTAATTACTTGGCAATATTAACATGTTCATTTTATATGCTGCTTAAAGAAGCCCTTCCCAACCTTCCCTCCCAACCTCACCTTCGCAGGGGAGGAGTTCTAGGGCACATCTATATATGCTTTTTCGTAAACTGCGCTTTTAATAAAACCGCAAGCCTTGAAAAATCTAATTTATAGAAGTCCCCATTATTGGGGATTTATTTAGCAGGACGTTTAATTTTAGAAAGAGGATGTTCGGGTGGATAAGTTGGCTTAATTGGTTTTGCAGAACCGAGCATTACACACATTAACGCCTCTTCATCGCCAATATTAACCTCACCTCGATAAACTCCAGGAGGCCAAGAGATTAAATCACGCTCACCCACAATCATCTCCCAACGCTCACCATTACATTCTGCAATAAGTTTAACTTTACCTTTGAGAACAAAAAATATCTCCTCAACATCAGTATGCAGATGGAGCGGGCCTTCATGCCCTGCGGGTAAAATCATCGTGCTAAAAGTAAAATGTTCCGCAGCAATGCTGTTGGTATCGCTGGTAACGCCTGTACCACCTGTGCCTATATAGCGCATTTGCGCACGTCTATATTTAGGATCAACCTCACATTGAAACGCCAAAGCATCCCAATCATAACGGCGTGTAGCATGGCTTGCAACGCGTGAATCCATCCATTCTTGAAAGCTTGCATTAGCGGGCTTATCCCAACTTCTTTTTTGATCACTCATTATTATTTTTCCTTAATTAAAAATAAAACCGCCATTGACAGGTAATAATTGCCCTGTAATAAATCCAGCAGGTTCAGATAGTAAAAAGACAACCGCTGCAGTTATATCACTAGGAAGTTGCTCGCGTTTAATAGCACGCCCATCTTGATAAAATTGATGCCGTGCTTGCGGTACATATTGCGTTGCTTCACATAGCGTTAAACCTGGTGCAATAGCATTAACAGTAATTAAATCCTCACCTAATTCACGTGCCATACAGCGGGTCATGCTAATGATTGCGCCTTTGCTCGCAGCGTATGCCATTAAGTTAGGTGCGCCCCAAAGTGCGGTATCTGAGGCAAGATTAACGATGCGTCCGCGTTTAGATGCCTTTAATAAAGGCAATGCCGCGGCACTTAGTTGCCATAAACCGCGCACATTAATCTCAAAAATGCTATCCCAGATCTCATCACTAAGCTCGGTCATGGCTTTGCCGCCAGAGCTTGTCATGGCTGCATTATTGATCAAACCATCTAAGCAACCTTTAGTGATAATATTTACCTGATCAAGCAACTTTTTAATACTTTGATGATCACGCAGATTAACTTCAATAAAACAATAACCCTCTGCCGCAGCTAAAGCTTGACCTTGTTCGACTAAAATATCCGCAATGATTACCTGTGCGCCAGCTTGCTTACAGGCTTTGGCAAAGGCTGCGCCCAAACCACGCGCACCACCTGTAATTAAGATGTTATGCCCATCTAAAGTTAAAGAACTCATAAAACTACTTCTTGCTTTTCTTTGGCTTGATTTTCTTTAGCATTAGCAGCTTGAATTTCTTTTTCTGCTAATTTTTGAAGGGTGCGTCGCACTTGCGATACGCCAATATCATGCTCATATAGGAATTCATGATCACGTGCATCAGGTGCGAGAGTTTCTAAAACAACACGATCTTGCTCTAATACTGACCAATGTAAGCCCTCTAAGCGATTGCGATAGAAGAACTTCCAAACATCACGCACCCATCCTTGCACTTTTCGGGTGCGCCAAAAATAAACTTGCATATGCTTGCCGTGCGCATCTACAGGGGTCGCATAACCAACAATCCCAAAATTACCTCCAGGCCCATAACGCTTACGATAAGGAATCGCTAATTTTAGCCAGACTCCACCTGTAATGCCAATTTCAGTCCAATCAAAATTCACATTATTTTGACCTATTTTCTCAAAAATCAAACCTGTTTTTGTTTTACGGGTTCTAAACTCGCCCTGCTTATCCCCAAATGCCATGGAATGCGAGACAGAATGTAAATAAGCACCGTGCATAGGATCCATAACATTATCAATTGCATACTGATAATTACAATCCCAATATGCGAGGCATAAAAAATGCTCATGCTCATCTGTACTAATCTCATCAGGTAAGACTAGGGGGGTGATATTATCAGGGTCGCCAAACCACACAAAAATAGCTCCAGCGTGCTCTTGGGTCGGATATGCACGGACGCATTGT
>BHEQ01000126.1 GCA_003864535.1 Gammaproteobacteria bacterium | reverse complement strand
AAGCAACCAAGATTGCAAAACTTAAAAGCCCAGATCTTATTATTGATGGACCAATGCAATATGACGCTGCATCTGTTGTAAGTGTTGGTAAGCAAAAAGCTCCAGATAGCTTAGTTGCAGGACGGGCAACCGTCTTTATTTTTCCAGATTTAAACACGGGTAATACTACTTATAAAGCAGTCCAAAGAAGTGCAAATGTTATTAGTTTAGGTCCAATGCTCCAAGGACTTAGAAAGCCTGTGAATGATTTATCAAGAGGGGCATTAGTTGATGATATTGTTTACACTATTGCATTAACCGCAATTCAAGCAGTTAAGTAGATTCTTATAATTTATTAATTTTATAATAAGCTGTTTGATAATAAGTTATTACAGTTAAGTAGTTATCTACTTAACTGTAATATGTTGATTACTTTAAATTATTTAAAGCTTATTTTTGAGATTGCATATTAGACGCAATTAATTCCGCCATTGTCCCAACAATAATTTGCACATGCGTTTTATCTAAACGAATCAAACCAGATGCGCCGAGTGCTTTACATGCAGCTTCATCAACTTTATCTGAATCAACCACAGCTAAACGTAAACGCGTAATACACGCATCAATATTAGTAATATTAGCATAACCACCAACAGCTGCAATATAGCCTGTTGCTAAAGATGCGGTATCTGTGCCTATTCTTTTGCCAGATGGTGTCGTTGTATTTGTATTTACAGTTTCTGCAACTTCAATCTCACGTCCTGGGGTCATTAAGTTAAACGCTTTAATCGTAAACCTAAACACAACGTAATATAGAACAAAAAATACTAAACCTTGTGGAATTAACATAAACCAATCTTTTGCTAAAGGGTTTTTAATCCCTAAGGCCATATCGACCAAACCTGCACTAAAGCCAAAGCCTGAGATCCATTGCATTGACGATGCAATATAAACAGAAATACCAGTTAAAACAGCATGAATGAAATATAAAACAGGAGCAACAAACATAAATGAGAATTCAAGTGGTTCGGTTATTCCTGTGAAAAATGAAGCGAATGCCGCAGCTATCAGTAAAGATGCAACTTTTGCTTTATTTTCAACGCGCGCCATATGATAAATCGCTAAAGCACCACCTGGTAGTCCAAACATCATTATAGGAAAGAATCCTGCTTGATAACGTCCTGTGATCCCAATAAAACCTGTACCTTCAGCAATTGATTTTGCACCACCTAGAAAATTAGGAATATCATTAATACCTGCTACATCAAACCAAAATACTGAATTTAAGGCATGATGCAAGCCTACTGGAATTAATAAGCGGTTAAAAAATCCATACAGACCAGCGCCAACATCACCTAAGCCTTGTATATATAAGCCAAAAGTAACAAGGCCGTTATAAACAATAGGCCAAACATAGATCAATATATAAGATACTAAAATCATAAATACAGATACTAAGATAGGAACTAAACGACGACCACTAAAAAATGCAAATGCGCGCGGTAGTTCAACAGCACTGAAACGATTATAGATTTCCGCAGATAAAACACCAACTAAGATGCCAATAAATTGATTTTCAATTTTACCAAATGCTTTAGGAACATCTTCGAGAGGAAGAGCTAATAATTGTGAAACAGCTCCAGGTGCTAGCAATGTGGTCACAACTAAAAACCCAACTAAACCTGAAAGTGCCGCAGCTCCATCTTTATCTTTAGACATTCCGTAAGCAACACCAACCGCAAATAAAACTGCCATTTTATCGATGATTGCCGCGCCAGATTTAATTAATAAAGCCGCTAATTGGCTATTACCTCCCCAACCATCAGGATCTAGCCAATAGCCAATCCCCATTAATATTGCTGCGGCAGGTAAAACTGCCACAGGAACCATTAAAGCTCGTCCTATTCTTTGTAAATAACCTAAAATACCCATTGTGTTCTCCTAAATTAAAATATGATAATAAATATTAAGGTAAGGTTTCAGCATAAAAGCCTTGTAGGAGCATTTTATGCATGTTTGATCTAGTTAAGTTTTGATTAATTAATAAATATTAACTAAGTGTGAATTCTAAACTAAAATCATTGTTACGTGTGATTAAAGCTTGCTTTATTGATATCGGTTAAGATATCAATAAAGCTCTGCTTTTAAAGACTAAGGTTTGTCTACTTTTTCAACACGGCTAAAACGTTTGCCATCAGGACTCACGGTGCGCACCCAAACATCGCCTGTAATCGTAGGTTTAGCCTTATTGTTATAGATTAGCCAATCCTTATTATCTAGAGAATATTCTATGCTTAAACCAGGTAGCGCGAGATTAGTTTCTAAAACTCCCGCAATAAGCTTAGCTCCAGGAAGAGGTAGGCGATAATTGATACCTGCAGAATCTAGCTTTGCAAGTTCACGTTGCCCGATAGTATTGGCAAAGATTACCCAATCTTTATTTAATTGAGCTTTATCAACATACGTGGTCTCGCCGCCTTTAAACTCTTTGCCTTTAACATAATCAAGCTCCCAAGGGGCACGATGCCAAGCGCGTTCAGCCAAAGAAAGGAGGCGTGGATAGAACATATAATCTCTTTGATAATCAGTACGGATTACTTCACTCCAAGTCTGTCCAGATATCCCTTGTGCGCCAGGCCAGTCTTTATCACTAACTGAGCTAAAATTATTACCGTCGCGATCAACTGAGGTTTCTGCGTTTTGAGGCATATTATTTGGCGCAAAGGCAAATACTTTACGCTCATCATTAAAACGAGTTCCCCAATAATAACCACTTTCATTAGGATTAACCTCATATGGGAAATCAAAATAAACATAATCAGGATTTGAGATAGTTATTTCAAAACCCTTATTTGCCCATTCATTAACACTATCTGAGCCGCCCCAGTAGACTGTATCCCAGAAATTGACCCCAACACGTTTAGTTGCAAAGGCTTTTGAATCTTTTGCATCTTTAAGTCCATCTTGCCATGCTTGCATTTTTTCAATACCATGTGCATCGACCATTTTACTTACTTCTATAGCAAAATAACTCGATAAATGATCAACATCTGCAACAATACCTTGCTTAACCAGCGCTTGGCAAGACTCTGATTTAGCCCACGGTTTATCTTCTTTACTTTGATCTATAGAGCCTTTTCCTGCGACTTTTTCGGCAGAATTTATATCTTGATAACCATTACCAAAGCGAATATTTTTCGCCTCATCACCGCCAAAGTGCCATGTTTTAAGAGCTTGCCCAGCCTCAATATGCATCGCGGCAATTTCTTTGATTACTTTATTTACAAAGTTTTTTGATGAATCTAAACAAGGATTTAAATAGCTTTTGCGATCATAAAACTGCACTGAAGTTGTGTTTGAAGTATCCGCTGGATCAAGTAAGCGATATTCATTTGCTTGCTCATTAAGCCCTTGCTTGGATAGATTCTGGAAGCGTGCTTCCATAGACACGACCGCAGCCCGAGCATGCGCAGGCATATCTATTTCAGGAATAACCTCGATTTGACGTGCATTGGCGTATTTTACAATTTCAATATAATCTGCACGACTAAAATAGCCACTGCCCATATTGTCAGAATTAGGTCCTGAGCCTAATTGAGGCAATAAACACGTCATTTCAGTAAGATCATGACAGCGTTTGCTGCCAATATCTGTAAGTTCAGGTAGACCTGGAATCTCAATACGCCAGCCCTCATCATCACTTAAATGAAAATGGAATTTATTTAGCTTATAAGCGCCCATTTGATCAAGTAAGCGCAAAACAGCTGCTTTACTATTAAAATTACGCCCAACATCTAAAAACACACCTCTATATTCAAAGCGTGGCGCATCTTTAGCATCGAGCGTGGCAATTTCTTTAGGATCATTTAAGGAGATAAGTGAAAGAATTGATTGCACCCCGTAAAACAAACCCGCACTATCAAATCCTGTAACAGTTGCACCTTTTGAAGTAATTGCTAAAGTATATCCACCTGAAACTGCCATTTTTCCAGAAAAAGCTGCCGCATCGTGGTTTAACGAAATAGGGTAGCCCTTTGGATTAATTGCAATACCTAGCATCTCAAAACGCTGCTCTAGTGCTTGCTGCGCTTCAGCTGATAAGGCTTGAGCATGTGCTTTAGTCTGGGTTAATTTTAAAGTTATTCCTTTAGATAAATCTGCATTTTTAGTATGGATAGAGACTTCCAGCGGCGTTGGAATAATATTACCACGCAAGTTTTCTTTAGTTACTAAGGCAACATCTGCATTTTTATCAAAACGCGAGCTGCTTGTCATTAAGATATTGTTATCATCAAGAGTGCGCTTCCATTGTCCTTCAGGAATTGGGCTACTAAAGGCAGATAAATCCTCAGTATCAGTATTTTTAATTACTTTCGCTTTAGCGTCAGTTGAGCTTACATACCAACGAGGGAGCACATCTGTTTGGAAAATTTGCCAATATTCAACAACCACTGAAATATCTGTCTCTGCATTGGCAGGAAAACCTTTAAATTTATCTGTTGGCTCAAGTTTATGTAAATCGCCTGTAATATGGGTTATTTTAAACGCCTCATTTTCCACTTTGAGAATTTGGCGAATACTATGAAAATAAATCTCCCAATCAGAACTATCAATCAAAGCACCTGTATTTTTTAATTTGAGCATCGTCATATTACACGATCCCCAATCTGCTCCAAGACCTGAACAATCAACACCATTACTTGCAGCATGATTATCGATAATGCTGTAATTAACCTCTATTTGAGAGCTTATTTGATCAACAACTGCTTGACTTGCAAAACTTGATGTTAACGCCAAGCTTGATACAGCGAGCGCGGTAACTAATGCTTTTAATCTAAATTTTTTCATATATTTAACTTCCATTTAAGAGGAACTAAGGGAAAGGCTTCTTGTGTACTTAATATTCAAAATGTACGATATAAAATAAAGGGGATTCTATAGCGGCTTCTATAATTCAGATTTTTCAAGGCTTGCAATATTTTTAAAAGCGCAGTTTATCTAAGTAATAGAAGCGCCCTATAATTAAAAAATATGTAACTACTCAGCAGCCACTATTTTCTGCTCAATAAAAAAATATTTCATAAAATTAACGGCAATCTAAAAATTTAACTTTTATTTATTTCGCGAATAGGTTATTGTTTTTTTAGTTACACATAATTTAAAATCGGTCAGGATTCAATGAAAATTAATACCATAACTTTATCAAAACTAGAATATGAGGCACTTGAGAAAAAATGTGCTGCGTATGATGTTTTGATAAATTCTGGCACCGAAATAGTGACGTTATCGCTCCTTGATTATGAGGAAATGGTGCAAAGAATCAGTGATCTTGAGCTGCTTATTGCTAATTTAACAGAAAAAATAACTCTGCTTAAAAATGGGCGCAGTAGCAAAACTAGTTCAACTCCTCCAGCTCATGATTATGCTAAAAAATATCAAAAAAGTTTACGTATAAAATCAGGGCTAAAATCAGGCGGACAGATTGGTCACAAAGGTTCTACACTCGAATTTTCAGTGATACCTGATGAGGTAATTCCTCACTATCCGCAAAATACTTGCCTCAATTGTGGCGGAGAGTTATCTGGTGCGATTTTTGAGCAGGAAAGCCGCAAGCAAGAGATTGTTGTTCCCATTCCTATTGTTCCAAAAGCAGTTGAACATCAACTTTTTTCTTGCAAATGTCCACATTGTGGCAAAAAATCACAAGGGGAATATCCAGAAAAATTGAAGGCAAATGTCCAGTATCATCCTGATGTTATGGCGTTTGTCGGGTATTTATCCGTGTATCAATACATGCCTTTTCAAAGGATTACTCACCTGTTAAAGCATGGTTATGGCGTTTTTTTGAGTGAAGGCACGATTCATAATATGCTTTGTGCTTTGGCTAAAAAAGCCGAAGGATTTATTTACCCAGAGATCAAACGCCGCATAGAATGCGCACCTGTAGTAGGTAGTGATGAGACGGGCATGAAGATTCATCAAGCACCAAATCAAGCAACAGGTGAGGAAATAAAGCAAAAGCGCGGCTGGATGTGGACGTTTCAATCTGATACATTAACCTATCTTACAGTATCATTTAGTCGTGGTTTTGATACTGTTCATGATTTATTTATTAATGGATTCCCGACGGCTGTTTATGTAGTGTCTGTTCGGAAACTCTGCAAGCAGCCAATAATGATACGATGCATCTAAAATATAGCCAGAGTAGCATTAGCTTTTGAGAGTTATTTTTAAATAAAAGCACCTGTTTAAGCCATTCACCTTA
>BHEQ01000125.1 GCA_003864535.1 Gammaproteobacteria bacterium | reverse complement strand
AATACAATCTACCAACCAGCTGGGGATCAGCCTACTGCAATTGCAAGCTTAATTGATGGCTTAAGCGATGGTTTACTTTACCAAACATTATTAGGTGTTACAGGTTCAGGCAAAACATTTACCATGGCAAATATTATCGCGCAAACTCAGCGACCTGCGATGATTATGGCGCATAACAAAACTCTTGCTGCGCAACTTTATGGGGAGATGAAATCATTTTTTCCTGATAACGCGGTTGA
The DNA here is from genome assembly GCA_003864535.1 of Gammaproteobacteria bacterium. Lineage (GTDB taxonomy): Bacteria > Pseudomonadota > Gammaproteobacteria > Cardiobacteriales > Wohlfahrtiimonadaceae > BHEQ01. The sequence goes on along the minus strand of BHEQ01000125.1, from coordinate 6,033 downwards.
ATATTTTGTATCTTATTATGATTATTATCAGCCTGAGGCTTATGTGCCTGCATCAGATACTTTTATAGAGAAAGATTCCTCTATCAATGAACATATCGAACAAATGCGCTTATCGGCAACTAAAGCAATTTTAGAGCGTAAAGATACAATTATTGTCGCCACCGTTTCTGCAATTTATGGTCTTGGTGATAAAGATCATTATATCTCCATGATTTTGCATCTTATTAAAGGTGAACGCATGGAGCAACGTGCGATTTTACGCCGCTTAGCTGAACTGCAATATACACGTAATGATACCGTCCTTGAGCGCGGTAACTTTCGGGTTCGCGGTGAGACTATTGATATTTTCCCCGCTGAATCTGAGCGCGATGCGGTCCGCGTTCAATTATTTGATGATGAGATTGAAAGCCTAAGTTATTTTGACCCATTAACAGGACGCGTGCATAAGAAAGTGAGTCGGCTTACCGTCTATCCTTCCAGCCATTATGTAACGCCACGCTCCTCACTTTTAAAAGCTATTGAGCTGATTAAAATTGAATTAATTGAGCGTTTAGCGACACTGCGCTCCCAAAACAAACTAGTTGAAGCCCAACGTTTAGAACAGCGGACACTTTTTGATATAGAGATGATAATGGAGCTTGGTTATTGTTCTGGCGTAGAAAATTATTCACGCCTACTCTCAGGGCGCGGTCCTGGCGAAGCTCCGCCGACTCTATTTGATTATTTACCGCCTGATTCCTTGCTTTTTATTGATGAATCTCATGCGACTATTCCGCAAATTGGCGCGATGTATAAAGGCGATCGTTCGCGCAAAGAAAATCTGGTTAATTATGGGTTTAGATTGCCATCGGCATTGGATAATCGTCCTTTAAAATTTGAAGAGTTTGAACGCATAATGCCCCAAACAATTTTTGTCTCAGCAACTCCTTCAAGATATGAGGCAGAGCATGAGCAAAATCTAGCCGAACAACTAGTACGCCCAACAGGTTTGATTGAGCCTATCATTGAGATAAGACCTGCAAAAACTCAAATTGATGATGTTCTTAGTGAGATTTATCGCTATGTTGCGGCTGGTGATCGAATTTTGATCACCACACTTACTAAAAAAATGAGCGAAGATTTAACTACTTATTTAAGTGATCAAGGTGTAAAAGTGCGTTATTTGCATTCTGATATTGATACGGTTGAACGTGTTGAAATAATTCGTGAATTACGTTTAGGCACGTTTGATGTATTAGTTGGAATTAATCTTCTGCGCGAGGGTTTAGATATGCCAGAAGTTGCCCTAGTTGCAATCTTAGATGCTGATAAAGAAGGATTTTTACGCTCAGATAAATCCCTAATCCAAACAATCGGGCGGGCGGCGCGTAATGTTAATGGTAAAGCAATTTTATACGCTGATAAAATAACCAACTCAATGAAACGTGCAATGGATGAGACTGATAGGCGGCGTGCCAAACAAGAGGCGCATAATCTTGAGCATGGGATTATCCCAACTTCTATCAAGCGTGATATTCAAGATATTATGAAAGAGGCACGTGAGGTTGAGATTGAAGAAAATACTTTTTTAAAAGAGTATCTTGCGAAACATTTTATGCCAGATGCACCTTATATCCCAAATGCCGTTTTAGGAAAGAATAAGGATAAAAGTAAAGATAAAAATAAATCTAAAATAAAACTCTTAAAACCAATTAATTTAAATAAATCTAGTGATGTGCTTATTCTCATTAAAAGATTGGAAGGTGATATGTTTTCCTCGGCTAAAAATCTTGAATTTGAACTTGCCGCACAATTGCGTGATGAGATTACAAAGCTTAATCAAAGGATTATTGATTTGAGTTAAATGCTTCAGATTATATTAACAGTTATACTAGCGCGGTTGATGGCGGTTGATTCGCGCGTTAATAAGTAGGACGCAAAAGCACTTTGTTTGTTAAACTTAAAAAAATTTCAGAGGTAAAAGAATGAAAACACAACGTTTTTTTAAAGATGCACAAAATCCATGGGAAGAATTAGGAGGTGGCATGCGCCGCAAAATCATCGCGTGGTCAGATGATTTAATGGCAGTATGTGTAAGTTTTGATAAAGGCGCAATTGGTACGGCACATTTCCATGATATTCATAATCAAATTGCATATGTAGCCGCAGGTTCTTTTGAGGTTACGATTGAAAACGAAACCCATATTTTAAAAGCAGGTGATGCTTATCAAGCCCTAAAAACAGAAATGCACGGAGTTGTTTCCCTAGAAGATGGCAGCGTTTTAATTGATATGTTCTCCCCAATGCGTGAAGATTTTTTAAGTTGATGTGTTTGATTGTGTTTCATGAATTTATATTTTCCCCACAAAAAAGCCATCTTACGATGGCTTTTAAAATATAAGCTAAAAAATAAAATATTAACGTTTTGAGAATTGCTTAGCACGACGTGCTTTAACAAGACCAACTTTCTTACGTTCAACTTTACGTGCATCGCGAGTTACAAACCCAGCTTGACGTAGTTGAGGGCGTAAGCCTTCGTCATATTCCATTAATGCACGTGTAATTCCGTGACGAATAGCACCAGCTTGTCCGCTAATCCCACCGCCTGCAACGGTTACAAATACATCAAATTTTTCAGTAAATTCAGTTAGAACAAGTGGCTGACGCACAATCATACATGAGGTTTTACGACCAAAATACACATCTAATGGCTTCTTATTAATAATAATATTGCCTGTGCCTGGGCGTAAAAAAACGCGTGCGGTTGAACTTTTGCGACGACCTGTACCATAATTTTGGGTAATTGCCATGGTTAAAAACTCTCTTTAAAATAGTGAAATTCGGATTAAATATCTAAAACTGTAGGTTGCTGTGCGGCATGTGTATGCGCATCACCTACAAAAAGTCTTAGTTTTTTAAGCATTGCACGACCAAGAGCGTTTTTAGGAAGCATGCCTTTAACAGCTAGTTCCAAAACTTGTTCTGGTTTTTTTTCCAGCATTTTACCAAGCGTGATTTTTTTCATATTACCGACATAACCAGTATGTTTATAATAAATTTTCTTTTCTAATTTATTACCAGTTGTATGTATTTTCTCAACATTAATAACGACCATATAATCGCCGGTATCAACATGAGGTGTATACTCAGCTTTATGCTTACCCCGAAGACGGCGTGCAAGTTCTGTTGCTAAACGACCTAGGGTTTTTCCCTGTGCATCAACAACATACCAACCATGTACTACATCAGCAGGCTTAGCGCTAAATGTTTTCATTGAAACTCCAAATAATTCTAATAATTTCTAACTGTATCTCTTTCGATTAAAAAAGCACCGTTAAGTGCTCATCCCGATTTAACCAAAATCCATACTCTCAAGTTAGGGTGTTTGCTTAAATTTTTGAGTATATATAACTTAAGTTATATTCAAAAACAAGCTTACGCTGGTAAACGATGGCGGTATTGTAATCAAATAAAGTAAATATTTCAAATTTAAATGCACAATTAAATACAGGGGGTTCTATAAATTAGATTTTTCAAGGATTGCGATATTTTTAAAAGCGCAGTTTACCTAGCTAAATGAGCATTTTAACAATATTACGTAACGTGGAAAAAGCAATTTATAGAAGTGTCCTACACAATTTGTGGCAATGGTACGGATATTCTAATTTTAAATGCGCAATTTGGGCAGCTAAAGCAGATTCATCTTGAGTTGAATAAAAATCAACTTTAGCTATTTTAGTACTATTCGTACTTGCTTTGAGCGTACTTAAACAAGTGCTAACACGCGCGGCAATCGCCATCGCTGGATCAATCAAATTGATCTTTCTCTGCTCTAAATCTAAGCTCTCTTCAATTAAAATTCTTAAAAAAGGAAAATGGGTACAGCCTAAAATGATTTGATCAATTTGATCAATAATCCCAATAAATTTATCTTGAATATCATTTTTAATATTTTTTTTTATATTATTTATATGATCATCATCATTATTATTTAAATCATATCTAAATAATCCAGATTCAACGAAACTAACCCAGCTTGGACAAGGTATTTTATAAAATGTTTGCTGCGCTCCATATTTAGCAATTAAAGCATCTAATCTTGCACTTTCAAGCATGTTTTGTGTGGCACATAACGCTATATATCCAGTTTTAGTTGCGAGTGCTGCAGGTTTAATTGCAGGCTCTATCCCAATAATTGGGATGTTTATTTGGGGACGAACTAGATCTATCGCTAGAGCAGTTGCGGTATTACACGCAATTACAATTACATCACATTGCTTTGCTAAAAATTTGCATATACTCAAAACTCGTTCTACGATTATTTGATTAGATTTTGTGCCATACGGTAAGTATGCTTGATCAGCAATATATAAGTAATTATTATTTGGTAAGCATTTAACCAAAGCATTTAAGACACTAATGCCGCCTATTCCCGAATCAAATACACCAATAGTATTATTTTTTAGGTATATATTTTTTAAATCTATATTAATTAAGTCTGCATTAATTAAGTCTGTATTAGTTAAGCATTTATTAGTTGAGGCAAGCATCTAGTTTCTTCTTTAAAATCTAAATTAGGATTTAATGTAATCTCAAAGTGAATTTTGAGCAAGATTTAAGTTAAGATAAGCTATCTTCTTCATTCAAAAATTAATTCATTCAAAAATTAATTCATTCAAACAATAATTAAAGTGAGGTTTAACAATGAGTTCACGCGCAACCCAGAAATTATTTGTTCTTGATACTAATGTCTTAATGCATGATCCATCTGCTATTTATCGTTTTCATGAGCATGATGTCTTCCTGCCTATGATCGTGCTTGAGGAGCTTGATCATAATAAAAAAGGGGTTTCAGAAGTTGCTAGAAATGCCCGCCAAGTGAGCCGCTTTTTAAATAGCCTGATGGAGAATTTAGATTTAAGTACTTTAGAGGCTGGAATTTGTATTAGCCCTGAGCTAAATAGGCATCAAACAGATCAAGATTCTGACTCTGACCCTGATTTTAGCGTTTGCCGCGGGCGTTTATTTTTCCAAACTAAACCGATGCCAGCAGCGCCTAATGTACCTTTATTAAGTGGCATTAATGACAATGAAATCTTAAATACTGCTTTGTTTTTGCAAAAACAATATTCTGAGCGAGTTATTTTAGTTTCTAAAGATATCAACCTAAGAATTAAAGCTGCGATTGTTGGAATGCCAGCTGAAGATTACTATAACGATAAAGTGCTCGATGATGTAAGTTTGCTGCCTTCAGGGATGCTTACTTTAGCGGATAATTTTTGGGAGGAGCATTCTAAGGATTTACAATCGTGGTCAGAAGACGGGCGTAGCTTCTATCAATTAACAGCCAATATAAATCCAGATCATGAAAGCTTTAAAAATTGGGTTATTAATCAAACTCTAATAATGGCTGATGGCAGCCAATATATTGTGCGTGATTTAAAAAATTCTGAAAATAATCCGACCGATGCTATGAATAGCGGGTCTATAAATATAGCAATCATTGAACCCTTAAAAGATTATACAACTCATACCATTTGGGGGATTAAATCTAGAAACGAAGGGCAAAATGTTGCTTTAAATTTACTCACTGATCCAAATATTGATTTTGTAACTTTATTAGGTCCTGCTGGAACGGGTAAAACCTTACTCGCTCTTGCAGCTGGGCTCTCTCAGGTGATGGATAATCCAATTTATAATGAAATTATAATGACCCGTGCAACTATTCCTGTTGGTGAGGATATTGGCTTTTTACCAGGCTCTGAGGAAGAGAAAATGGCTCCATGGATGGGCGCATTAACCGACAATTTAGAAGTATTATCCAATACTAATGGCGGCGAATGGGGCAAGCAGGCAACCAGTGATCTTTTAAGCTCGCGCATTAAAATACGTTCTTTAAACTTTATGCGGGGACGTACTTTGCAAAATAAATTTTTAATTATTGATGAGGCGCAAAATCTAAGCTCGAAACAAATGAAAACATTAATCACCCGTGCAGGACCTAATACTAAAGTAATTTGTTTAGGAAATTTAGCCCAGATAGATACGCCATTT
>BHEQ01000124.1 GCA_003864535.1 Gammaproteobacteria bacterium | reverse complement strand
GATAAGATTGCAATTCGGGCGCAATATGAAAAACGCAATGCCAGTTTTGATATGGTGATTGATGATATTAATGCGGTGAGTAATGGTGAGCTAATTGGTCGCCCCCACGGAATTATTTAGCTGGATTATTTAAGGAGTAATATTAATGAAAATAGTTGATGTAGTATGTGCCGCAGGGCGTACAGGTTTTTTCTTTGATGATCAAAAAGCAATCAAGGAAGGCGCTAAAACTAATGGTGGAACATATGCTGGTGATCCGCTCACAGCTGGATTTACCCAAGTGCGTCAATCAGGGGAGGCGATTTCCATCATGTATGTTTTAGAAGATGGACAAATCGCACATGGTGACTGCGCCGCCGTGCAATATTCTGGCGCAAGTGGGCGTGATCCGCTTTTTTTGGCAGAACAGTTTATTCCAATGATTGAGCAAGAGATTGCACCGTTATTAATTGGGCAAGAGCTGAATAGTTTTAAAGATTTATGTAAAATTACAGAAGGTAATTTTAAAGATAAGCAATTGAAAGATAAACAATTGCATACGGCGATTCGATATGGTTTATCGCAAGCTAATTTAGATGCGGTCGCCAAATCAAAGCATAAATTAATGGCTGAAGTTATAGCTTCTGAATATGGGCAGCTTGTCTCAGCTAAGGCAATCCCAATCTTTTGCCAATCAGGGGATAATCGCTATGATGGCGCGGATAAAATGATCATCAAGCAAGCGGATATCTTGCCACATGCGTTGATTAATAATGTCGCGGATAAATTAGGTTATAAGGGCGAATTATTATTAGAATATATAACATGGCTTTCTAAAAGAATTATTGAACTTAGACCAAATAATAATTATCATCCAACCTTACATCTTGATTTATATGGAACTGTTGGGATTATTTTTAATAATAATGTTGAGAAAATTGTGGATTATTTGGCAACACTTGAAAAAGCTGCCTATCCATTTAATTTAAATATTGAAGGTCCTGTTGATACAGGTGAGCGCGAATCGCAAATTGTGTGCCTTGCCGCAATCACGCAAAGCTTAGATAATAAGGGCATTGCCGTTAAAATAGTTGCGGATGAATGGTGCAATACATTAGAGGATGTCCGCGATTTTGCAGACTTTAAAGCTGGGCATATTTTGCAAATTAAAACGCCTGATTTAGGCGGTATTAATAATACTGCTGAGGCTGTTTTATACTGTAAGAGCAAAGGAGTCGGCGCGTATCAAGGTGGTACGTGTAATGAGACTGATCGCTCAGCTATCGTCTGCACGCATGTTGCAATGGGATGCTCTCCAGATCAAATCCTTGCAAAACCAGGAATGGGCGTTGATGAAGGCTATATGATTGTTTTTAATGAAATGAATCGTATATTGCGTTTAGGCAAACGTTTAAGTTAAGGAACGCTAAAAGTCCCACAACACGGAGTGTTCTCTGCGAAGGGGGGATTTAGGGGGAGGATTTGTGAAAAATCCTCGTCTATATAATTTTTTGTACAAAATATATTGTATATATGTTATAAGTAATTTGTATACGTTATGTAGTCTTTCCAATTTGGAAATTTATCTCCTGCAAAGGAAGATTATTATATTATTTTAAGGAGTATTTTATGCCACATCGTACTGATCTAACCCGAGTTATTCGTGCCCCTCGCGGCAATAAACTAAACTGTAAAAACTGGCAAGCAGAAGCTGCTTTTCGGATGTTACAAAACAATCTAGATGCAGAGGTTGCAGAGCATCCTCAAAGCCTTGTTGTCTATGGTGGGATTGGTCGCGCCGCGCGTGATTGGGAATGTTATGACAAGATTTTAGATGTATTAAAAGATTTAGAAATAGATCAAACATTATTGGTTCAATCAGGCAAGCCTGTTGGCGTTTTTCAAACCCATGAAAATGCTCCAAGAGTATTAATTGCTAACTCAAATTTAGTTCCACATTGGGCAACATGGGATCATTTTCATGAGCTCGATAAAAAAGGGCTTGCAATGTATGGACAAATGACAGCAGGTTCATGGATTTATATAGGTTCACAAGGAATCGTTCAAGGAACGTATGAGACTTTTGTGGCGATGGCAAAGCAGCATTTTAATGGCGATGCAAAAGGGCGTTGGGTTTTAACAGGCGGACTTGGCGGAATGGGTGGTGCACAGCCACTTGCTGCCACAATGGCAGGTTTTAGCATGATTGCGGTTGAATGTGATGAGACGCGTATCGATTTTCGTTTAAAAACGCGTTATATCGATAAAAAAGCCAAATCGCTAGATGAGGCTTTAGTGATGTTAGATGAGGCTAAAAAAGCAGGAAAACCTGTATCTATCGGCTTATTAGGCAATGCAGCAGATATTTTTGCACAATGCGTCGCACGTAATATCACCCCTGATTGCACGACAGATCAAACCTCAGCGCATGACCCAATTCATGGCTATTTGCCTTCAGGTTGGAGCATGCAGCAATGGAAGGACAAGCAAAAAAGTGCACCTTCTGAGGTTACTAAAGCTTCTAAAAAAAGCATGGCGGCGCAGGTTGAAGCTATGTTAACTTTGCAAGAACGCGGATCGGCAACAGTTGATTATGGTAATAATATTCGGCAAGTAGCTTTGGATGAGGGCGTGAAAAATGCCTTTGATTTCCCAGGTTTTGTACCAGCTTACATACGCCCATTATTTTGTGAAGGAATAGGTCCGTTTCGTTGGGTTGCACTATCTGGTGATCCAGAAGATATCTACAAGACTGATCAAAAGGTTAAAGAGTTAATTCCTGATAATCCACATCTACATAATTGGCTTGATATGGCGCGTGAACGCATTGATTTTCAAGGATTACCTGCACGTATTTGTTGGGTTGGCTTAAAAGATCGGCAGCGTTTAGGCTTAGCCTTTAATGAGATGGTAAAGAACGGCGAATTATCTGCACCAATCGTAATTGGGCGTGATCATTTAGATTCAGGCTCAGTAGCAAGCCCTAACCGTGAAACTGAAAGCATGCTAGATGGCTCAGATGCCGTTTCAGATTGGCCTTTACTGAATGCACTGTTAAATACCGCAGGTGGCGCAACGTGGGTAAGTTTGCATCATGGCGGCGGCGTTGGTATGGGCTTCTCGCAACATTCTGGAATGGTTGTGTTATGCGATGGCACGGATGAGGCAGCAGCTCGTGTTGGACGCGTCTTACGCAATGATCCTGCAACAGGCGTAATGCGTCATGCCGATGCAGGTTATGAGATTGCTAAGAAATGTGCAAAAGAGCAGGGTTTAAATTTACCCATGATAAAATAATCTTTAACGATTGTATTTTATCGCAATAGTATTTTCTGTAAATTAGATTTTCCAAGGTTTGAAACATTATTAAAAGCGCAGTTTACTTAGGTAGACTAGCGTTAAATAATGCCGTATTAGCTGAAAAAGCACAAATATATGTGCCCGTAACTAACTTCGATCCCTCTAAAAAGGAGGGTGAGATTTATATCAAATACTTTATATTTTTTTAAATTACTTTTGTAATCTGTATACAAAGTAATCTGAATACAAAATCTTTTTTGATTTGGCAAGATGTTATTGCAATCGCTGATGGGGCGAAGATAATCTTAGGAGATTAAGCGTTAGCAAAAATGTATAATTCATGCCAAATTGCGGATGGGATTACGATGATTTTGGGTACGCTATTTGGGCGGTACGAAACATGTACAATTTTAATAGGTCAAAAATTATTGCATAGTCACCAATTATTTAATGTAATTACATTCCAGTTTTTTGATTTTAAATGAAATTTATTAATAAAATCATTCATAAATCATTCACAAGTAAATCCACAAGTAAATTCACAAGGCAATTCACGAAGGAGATATTAAAATGAATATAAATAATAAAGATAATAATAACTTTGCTAATAAAAACATCCTATTGTTTAAAATGTTTTTGATGAGCATGTTCGGAATAGGTATGTTTTTTATACCTTTTTCTCTAAATAGTTTTGGGATAACTCAGTTTGGCGCAATCAGTAAGCGCTCCAGTATTTTTGTTGATCATTTAAGTGTTTTATTTATTACCCAGTTACGCCCAATTGCAATTATTTTTCTAATTGGATTAATGCTCTATGGAGTTGTGGCACATTTTTTAATGCGTAAATCAAAGCGATTGAACATCGGGGAGATGATTTTTGGGATCTTTAAGTTATTTGGATTAATTCTTGCCATAGCTTATCTTGTGCAATTATATGTAGTTGATTTTTTACCAATATGGGTAATGGAATCTAGCAAAATGCTACCATTCTTATTTGAAAAACTCGCTTTATCAGTCGGCATGCTTATTCCAATTGGCGCAATCGCACTGACATTTCTCATTGGTTTTGGTCTCTTAGATATGATGGGTGTGTTAATGGAAAAAATCATGCGCCCGTTGTTTAGAACTCCAGGCTATTCATCTGTTGATGCGGTTACATCTTTTGTCGGAAGTTATTCTATAGGCTTATTAATTACGAATAGAATGTATCTTGAGGGTCGCTATTCATGTCGCGATGCAGTTATTATTGCGACAGGATTTTCAACCGTATCTGCAACATTTATGGTGATTGTTAGCTCAACATTACAAATTATGGAACATTGGAATTTTTATTTTTGGTCTACTTTAATTGTAGCTTTTGCTGTAACAGCGGTCACCGCGCGGCTACCACCTATTACTAGAATGGATGCAAGTTATACAAAACCGCATATTGAAAATACGACAGATTCTCGTTTAAGCCAAGCAATTACCGCGGCAATTACCCAAGTGAAGCTCAATCCAAGCTTATTGCAGATGATGTTTAAAAATTTAAAAGAAGGGCTTGCAATGTCGGCAATTGTTGCGCCGAGTATTTTAGCGGTCGGCTTTACAGGGATGTGTGTGTATGAATTTACGCCATTTTTTGAATACTTAGGTTACTGTTTAAAGCCTGCTTTATGGCTAGCAGGGCTTATTTTGAATGTAGATTTTGCCACACATAGTGCCGCTTTCTCCTCAGGATTAGCGGAGATGTTTTTACCTGCAATTTTATTAAAAGATACTGGACTTGCGATTAAATTTGTAGCGGCGATCACCGCAGTTAGCAGTATTTTATTCTTTTCAGGCTGTATTCCGTGCATTTTAGCTACTAAAATTCCAATTAGTATAAAAGCATTATTAATGATTTGGTTGCTGCGAACTTCATTAAGTATTGTTTTTTCTGCATTAATCGTATGGCTAGGCTTTAATTTTGGCTTATTTTAGTAGGTGTTTAGGATAGGTCTAGTTAAATTTAATTTGCTCTTTATGTAGTTACAATAATTTTAATAAACCAGTTTCAATAAATAAATTTCAACAAATTTCAATAAAATAATAAAGGATTTAAAATGACTCAAATTGCAATTGATGGCAATAATTTAACATTAAACGAGATTATTAATGTTGCTCGAAATGGTTCTTTAATTTATCTAACCCCAGAGGCGATTATAAAAATCAATGCCTCACGTGAATATGTAGATAAATTGGTAGAAGGTAATAAGATTGTATATGGGATTACGACGGGGTTTGGTAACTTTAGCAGCGTTCATATTTCAAAAAATGAAGCAACAGAATTACAACGTAATTTAATTATCAGCCACGCTTGCGGTGTTGGTGAGCATTTCTCGATAGAAGTCGTGCGCGCCATTATGTTATTGAGAATAAACAACTTAGCTAAAGGCTATTCAGGGATTCGGTTAAGCACGCTCAATACTTTGCTTGAGATGCTCAATAAAGGGGTTCATCCTGCTATTCCTGAAAAAGGCTCATTAGGTGCAAGTGGTGATTTAGCTCCGCTTGCGCATATGGTTTTACCGTTAATTGGCGAGGGCGAGGCTTATTTTCAAGGTAAGCTTATGGCTGGATCTGAGGCGATGGCAGCTGCAAATATTGCGGTGATAGAGCTTAACTCAAAAGAAGGTTTAGCCTTTATTAATGGTACACAAGTGATGACCGCGGTTGGCGCATTAACGTGTTATGACTCGCTTAACTTATTGAAAATGTGTGATATTTCAGCGGCGTTAACGATAGAGGCCTTAAACGGAATCACCGATCCTTTCATCCCTGAATTACATGCGTTAAGACCACATTTAGGGCAGATTAATGTCGCTAAAAATCTATTATTATTATTAGATAAAAGTGAGAGAACGACGCATCAAGGTGATATTCGTGTTCAAGATGCGTATTCCTTGCGCTGTAGCCCGCAAATTCATGGCGCAAGTTATGATGCAATTCAATTTGTCCTTGATAAAATTAATATTGAAATAAATTCAGT
>BHEQ01000123.1 GCA_003864535.1 Gammaproteobacteria bacterium | reverse complement strand
ATTTTATTGGCTACATTTGGTGCATTTATTGGGTTGATATAACCAATTGACTTAACCTTTAGTGCTTTTTCTTTTGCATATATAAAATAATCTTCACTATAAATTGGATTAGGCACAAATTTATTTAGCGCCTCATTTAAGTATGCAATAGCCCCTATAGAATGTGTATATTTCATGTGATAACCATGGGCTGATTCAGATTCCATTGCTTTGTCAATATAGTCAAAATTACTAGGTAACATAATAGGAATATATTGAATTGCGTCCTTACTTTGAATAATACATAGAACACTGTCAGTTATTCTTATTAAACAATCCTTTGTCTCCTTCATATTAGCTGAACGCTTTTCTTTTTTATTTTCATAATATCCATAAATTATCTTTCCATCAAAATGTATTGCGGCTTTTTCTAATGTTGGGCGATTGCATATCAGATGAATTTCATTATTATGACAGATAGTAAAACAATAACCAGAGCCTGTATTAAACCGAATAAACCGACCTTTATTATCGAGGTTTAAATTCCACTTATCAGGATTAATATTGTGTGCATAATTGATAGATTCAACGAGAAACTGCATTATATTTATGCGTATTTCAAAATCTGGTAATAATTTTTCAAATATTTCTTGTGCATCTATTTTGCTGTTTCTGCTTACTATTGCCATTATATCCCCAAGTAACTAACTATTAACTCAAACACGCATAAATCCCAACTCAAATACTTGCGGGCGTAATTTTTCTGCTAATAAATCATAGACTTTTTTAAATTCAGAAAAATCAATGTTGATATTTACCCCAACTTTGTTGCGTGCTTCAAGTGCTTTGCGCATTTGGTACCAGCCAATATCGGCACGATTAAGTTTTAATGCATCTCTCACGCTATATTCATCGGTTTGCGAGAAATATTTTTGCCATAATTTTAAACCTTCATCAAGCACATTTTGGGCTTCCAAGCTTTGGGTTTTATCTGCTAAATATTGCACCATAAAATCAGATTCAAAACGCTCATTTGCACCTAATTGATCTTCTGTGAACGGGATAAAATGATTCACAATTGACCATTTTTTATCATTCCATTCCAAATCATTCGCGCTTGCAGTGAGATTACTCCCATTAAATAACATCCAAATCAAACAATCATTTTTAAATTCATCCGTTAATATTTCAGTTGGTTGTAAAAACTGATCACGATCATTAATCCAAGTTGGTTTAATCAATCGTCTAACTGAAAAAACAATTGCCGCTTGCCAAAGATTTTCGGAGGTTACAAAGTAACCACCAGCACTACAATAACCTGAAGAAAGCAACGCTGTTTGAGTTTGCGCATTTTGCATGTCAGAACCTTTACAAATCATGCTGCCAATAGCACCATTCGCCCATTTAGTACCTCTGACATCTTTAATACTTGTTGTTGGAGAAATTGCATTTTTGAGTGGTATCGCATCAATATTATTAGATCTTACCCGTATTATCCAGCCGCTTAATAAACTCTCATTAGATAAGCTTTTAAATGTTTTTTCACCAATTTGTAAAGCATTTTTATCTAAAATTTCAAAAGTAATTTCATCAATAGATGTTCTTATCGCCATTTTATGATGATTCGTATCCCAAATTAAAAAGCCAATCGGAAAATCACCTTTTAACCCATCAAATGCTTTGCTATGTACGATAAATCCTCCTTTATAACGCGCATTCCAGTCAAGGCGAAATTTCTCAAAATTAGGCGAATTCACATACTTAAGTTTACTAAACATTGCTAAAGTCGCATTTGGTATTTCTTGCATAATTCTCACAACAAACTGTACAAAAAGCTCTCTACTAGCATAACCATAGCCTTGCATACTATGGGATATTTTTGTTTTACCAACACCTATTTTGCTTTCAGATTTGATCCCATCGCTGGTATTTTCTGCATGTGCAGCCTCAGCATACGGCGGATTAATCAGCACTAAGATTTTCTTTGCGCCTTCTTTACCTGCTTTTAAATCTGCTATGGCTTGTTGTAAAGTTTTGGGGATTTTATTGGTGAGTAAATAATCAATATTACCTTGATCATCAATATCATCATTAAGATAATCATATTGAAAACGTTCTGCTGCTACGCAAATTTTACTGGCTTTCATTACGTCAATATCTGCTTGATCAAGCGTACTCATAAAAATATTGCGTGGATTGCTATGTTTGACTTCTAAATTACCCACGCCACAACACATATCCCAGATGATATAATTTTTCTGCCAATTTTTGCCTAAAGTTTCGTTTAATAAATCATACGCCTTATCTACAACCGCTAAAGGAGTGTAATATGCGCCCTTAAAACTGCGCTCATCAATGGGGATTAAGCTATCGCGCCGCTCTAATAAATAATTGCGATATTCAGCTTTAGGCGGCTTATGGTAAATCGCCCAAAATTGACGATAACCTTCATGATTACCTAAAGAATAAGTTTGATTATTTAACACAAAAATAGGTTTTTCACCGTCATGGAGTAATTTAGCAGGTAGATTTTCGTGGGTGGATGTTTTGCCATCGTGCATAATATCGGCAAAAAATAGCAAGGCGTAATCGCTTTCATTCACGCCGTTAATCTCACGGCCAATCATATTGACCCATTTATCAAATACCTGTTTGAGATTATCAGGCGTGATTTGGACGCGGATAATCTCGCCTGATTTAATCGCGGCAGTTACGGTATCAATAAATTCTTGCTCATGTGTATCAATCCTAAATGCGACAAAATGCGTCCCAATATAGGTTGAAACTTGTTCCAATGTTTCTTGATCAAACTTACTTGCTGATTTCCCCCATTTAATCTTTTTATCATCAAGCAAGGGTTTAATCTCACTTGTTTTCATGAGCGCAGCTTTGGATTTATCAATCACACATAAAAACGGTGGTATCTCTTCACCTGCTTTATAGGCGGCATGAACATAATGCAAGAGCTGAGTAAACATCGCATAATTTGAATGCGGTTTATCTTTTGCCTCAAACCAAATCTCTTTAGTGCGGATATCTACAAGATCTTTTTGAACATTTTTCAAACCTAATGCTTTGATATAAGCATCTTTAATGCCTTCTTCACTGCTTACTTTTTGGAGGGTTTCATAAAGAGTCATAATCATTTATCGTGGTTATTTGGATGCGTGATTATACACTTTTGTTCTTTTATTGGTTTTACCGCCGCGACCACTTTATAAATCCTGAACGGTCGCGCGTATAGCTTTTGACAGAGTCTAAAATCAATGAGAAAAACTCAAGATATCCTCCACATAATTGATTTTTATTGTGCAGATTAAGATGCGCAGGACAACCGCCTTGACACATCATTTTAACAGGGCAAATCTGGCATTCAGGACGCTTACTTTTTTGGATTCCAAAGTCATGCGCTGCTGATTTATTTACAAATTGAGATAAGGGCTCATGCCCATATTCTCCTAAATAATGTTTTGTATCCATAAGATGATCACAAGCATAAAGTTGCCCTTTAGTTTCAAGGGTTAAATTAGTGCCACATTGGCTTGCATGAACGCAATTGGGGCTGATATGCGTAAAATATTGCGCTAATCCTTGTTCAATATTCATAATAAATATTTTGCCAACATGGTTTTTATGTAGCCAATGTTTATAAATTCCACTTAGAAACTTTCCCCAATTATGTTCAGATAAACAAAAAGTATTCTTTGCCGAACCTTCGAGCATTAAAGGCTGAAATTGGATAAACTGAACGCCTATCTCAACCAAATGATCATAAATCTCAAGAGCTTGATCTGCAACACCATCATGCACAACGCTTAAGCTATTAAAATCAATTTTATGCTTTATTAAGAGTTTGATTCCTGCATAAACAGCTGCATAACTACCTTTTGCAGGATGCGATTTAGAGCCACGGGTTTGGCGGTAACGATCGTGAATCTCAGGTGTTCCGTCGATACTTACCCCAATAATAAAGTTGTTTATTTTAAGAAAGTTACACCACTCATCATTAAGTAAGCTTGCATTTGTTTGTAAGCTATTGCTGATAGCTATACCTTGTGGTGCGTATTTTTTTTGAAATAAGATTGCCGCCTCATAAAAAGCGATACCCGCAATTAAAGGTTCCCCTCCTTGCCACACAAAATTAATTTCCTTAGCATAAACAGGCTGACTTTGAATATAATCGCGTGTAAAATTTTCTAAAAGATCAAGATTGATCGTGACAGGTTTGTGCTTTTCAGGCTGTGGATAATAACAATATTGACAAGCAAGATTGCAACTTGTGCCCACAGGTTTAAGTAGCACATGAAAGGGAAGCTTTGATTGCATAATTTTCTCCTTATGTAGATATTTATGGGGCTCTTATTTAGGTATTAAAGTAATAGGATCAACACCTTTATAAGGGATCAATTTACCTTCTCCGTGTATTACCATTGCTTGCTGTGCATACTCAGAATAACTTTTAATTAATCTTTCTAAAATCTCTGGATTGTTTGCGGCAACATTATTTGTTTCGGTAGGATCGGAATTTAAATCAAATAATTCCCATTCAGCCATTTGCGCTGAGCTTGCAGCTTTTACCAAACGGCGTAATTTCCAATGTCCATCAATAAATGCCGCTTGATTATGTAGTTCAATCGCTAAACCGTTGCCTAATTTATAGCGTGAAGTTTGAGGAGCGTTTCCTGATGCGGACTTAAAATAATCAGCAAAACTTAAACCAAGCATAGGTAAAACAGCCTTATTTTTATATTGCTCAGCAACAGGTGAATTTACTTTAATACTTGCATCAATCCCAGCTAGTTCATACAAAGTTGGGGCAATATCATAAATTGCAAAAGGCTCACTTTTAATCACACCTTTCTCAGAAATTTTAGCACCCGAAATAATAAAATTAGTGTTAATTCCACCCTGAGCACTGGTCGCTTTGTGGAAATTGGCATACGGTGCATTACTCACATTAGCCCAATGTTGACCATAGGTAATAAAAGAGCCTTTTCTACCTAAATTAGCATAACTATCATCAAACTGTTTCCAATAATCTGGATCAGATGCATATTTATGGGTGATTTTAGGATTAGCACCGTTATCACTCATAAAAGCGATAATCGTATTTTCGTAACGTCCAGTTGTTTTAAGCGTCTCGATTACTGTCCCTATCTGATAATCCATATTCGCAATCATTGCGGCGTAAACTTGCATCAATTTAGCTTCATATTTTTTCTCATCTACAGATAATTTATCCCATGCATCTTTGAGTAAAAGCTTAGGTAATGGCGCATTTTCATGTAATAAGCCTAGGCTTTTTAAACGATTTATACGGGCGGTATAAACCTCCGCATAACCTTCATTATAATGTCCTTCAAATTTCGCAATCCACTCATCAGGAGCTTGGAGCGGATCATGTGGTGTGGTTAATGCCAAATATGCAAAAAGAGGCTGCTGCGCTGGAGTATCAATAATCCATTTATTTAATTGAGAGGCAAAGGCATCCGCGCTATAAAAATCCTCTGGTAAGTCATTTTTATTGATTTTTTCGCCATTTAAAGTGTAATAAGTATGAAAGCTCTCAATCGTTCCTAAAGACATTACATCATTAAAATGACTCGCTCCGCCGCCCATAAAGGCAAAAGCACGCTCAAAACCTCTATCAGTTGGCTTGCTGCCTTCAATATAGCCTAAATGCCATTTTCCAGACATCATTGTTGCATAACCTGCATCCTTAAAACGCTCAGGCATGGTTACAACTCTATCAGTTAATCTAAGCTCATAACCATCTGCACCAAAAGTATTTTCATACCACCACATAGCTCCCATACCAGCTTGTTGATTACTATTGCCAGTCATAAGCATCGCACGAGCAGGGGCTGACATCGGTGCGGTATAAAAACGATTCATCCGAATGCCCTCATCCGCTAATACTTGTAGATTTGGGGTTGCAATCTCGCCACCAAAAGGAGAAATATCCGAATATCCCATATCATCGACAATAATAACCACTATATTAGGCGCAGCGGCGAGATTATCTCCTAGATTATCTGCTTGAGATTGCTGCGCTAAACCACCACTAAAAACACTTAATATTGATAATAATACAATATTTTTTTTAATATTTTTTTTCATATAATCACTCCGTTAATCACTCCATAGTTTTTTTAAACTTTTGAGCACTACTATAAATTTCTTTTTTCACGTTATGCAATATTGTTAAAATGCTCATTTACCTAGGTAAACTGCGCTTTTAAAAATATCGCAACTCTTGAAAAATCTAATTTATAGAAGCCCCCCTTTTTTATTTTATATAAACTTAACCCAAAGAATAACCAA
>BHEQ01000122.1 GCA_003864535.1 Gammaproteobacteria bacterium | reverse complement strand
GTATTAAGAAAGCGTAGTATTAATAATGCTTATACTCATTTTCCATAATTAAGGCACTGATAATTAAATCAGCGGTGCCCTTATTACACGCCATCGGGATATTATAAAGTGTTGATAATCTTATTAATGCTTTAACGTCAACATCATGTGGCATTGGTGTCATTGGATCTATAAAAAAGAATAGAACTTGAAGTTTTTGCTCACATATTTTAGCACCTAGTTGTTGATCACCACCTAATGGACCACTTTTGAGTAAGCTGATATCAAAAGATGGCTGCGCTTCTTTGATACGGGCTCCTGTTGTGCCTGTAGCCCAAAGCTCATGATGATCAAAAAACTCACGGTGCTTGGTAACCCACGCAACAAGGTCATCTTTTTTAGAATCATGAGCAACAAGTCCTATACTAAGGCGGATTGACATGGTGTTCATCCTTTTTATTGAGTGGGATTAGGTGGTTAGTTAGTTATTTAGTTAAGCTTATTTTTGTGGATATGCTTGAATCATCATATCTTTAATATGATCAGAGAAATTATTAGCAACAATCCGTGCTTGATTAGGATTATTTTTATTAATAAGCGCAATGCAATTGCTTGAAACAATAGCTAATGCACGCATTATCTCCTCATCATTACAGCTTGAATCAGTAATCATTTTAAATACAGATTGAGCAAGTACTTGAAATTTAAGCAGGTCTGCTTGTTGAGCATCTACTTGAGAGGCTACGCTCTGAGCTTCTTTGTTAGTTTCTTTTGATTTGTTTGGCATGATATATATCCTTTTGAAAAAGTTAGTAAAAAAAACACGTTATAGTATATCTTATTTAAATAAATATGAAAACTTATGTAAAGTTTTTGCATCAATAACAAAAACGCCATGTCCGCCATTAATAAAATTAATCCATGTGATCGGTAATGTTTCAAAAATACTTTCCATGGTAATTTGGGTATTACCAACCTCGACAATTAAAATGCCATCCTCAGTTAGGTAATCTGGCGCGGCTTTTAAAATCCGTTTAACTATCTCTAAACCACCATCCGCGGCCTCTAAACCAAGTATTGGCTCATGTCGATATTCAGCAGGTAAAACTTGCATCTCAGAATTTGGCACATAAGGTGGGTTTGATACAATAATATCAAATAGTTGTATCGGGACTTGATCAAAAAGATCAGATTTTATTACGTCTATACAGTCAGTTAATTGATGCTCATTAACATTTTTGCGTGCAACAGTTAGGGCTTTTTCTGAAATATCAACTAAAGTTACCTGCGCATCAGGAAAAACGTAGGCACAAGCAATGCCGATACAGCCTGAACCTGTACACATATCTAAAATATTAGTAATCTCATCTGGATTTTTAAGCCACGGACTAAATTGGCGCTTAATCTCTTCAGCAATAGGTGAGCGCGGGATTAAAACATCCGTATTTACATAAAATGGAAGTTCCATAAACCATGCTTTTTCAAGCAGATAGGGTAGAGGGATGCGCTCAAAAATTCGTTTAGATAAACGCTCTTCTAAAATATTTCTTTCTTTATCTGTTAATTGCGCTTTAAAAAATTCATGATGGAGATCATGCGGTAAATGTAAACTCCCCAAAACAAGGGCAACAGCCTCATCAAGAGCGTTATCCGTACCATGTCCAAAATAGCATTGGTTTTCCTGCATGAGGCTTGCGCTAAGGCGCATAACATCTAGCAATGTTGTCATAGAATTTGGAATTAGAGATGTTAATTTTGTGGGTGAAGCTATTATTGGTGAATCCATTAAGTTAATCCTTTGAACCATTTTAAATTATGCATTATGCGTAATACAAAAAACAATAACCTATTTACAAAATAAATAGAAGATAAATTTTCAGCTTACTATTAATTTTAAGAAATATTTTTTTATTTAGTAGAAAATACCAGTTACAAAGTAGTCATAATTTTTTTAAAGTAAAGGATAAACATGCCACTTAAGCATATCGGACTGGCAATTATTGTAGCTGCGGCATGGGGCTTTAATTTTATTGCAGTTCATTTTGGAGTTTTACATTACCCTCCCATTTTTTTGGCGGCATTACGTTTTATTAGTATCGGCATCTTTGCGGTATTTATTCCAAGACCTACTGCTTGGAGATATCTTTTGTGTGTTGGTTTAAGCACAGGAACATTGCAGTTTATGTTTATGTTTAGTGCAATTAATCAAGGTGCTCCGATTGGGCTTGCCTCATTAATTGTACAGGTTCAAGCATTTTCAACCGCAATTTTTGCAAGCATTTTTTTAAGTGAGCGTATTAAAATATTTCAATGGATTGGTATTTTATTAGGGTTGTGCGGTATTTTAGTGATTGCACTCGCACGCGATATAGGTACTATGCCACCAATGGCTTTAATATTATTACTTTTAGGTGCGCTCTCTTGGTCGATAGGAAATATTTTTATGAAAGTAATGGGGCCTGTTCCTGTAATGCCATTTCTAGTTTGGATGAGCGTCATTCCGCCTATTCCATTGCTATTGCTTTCTTTATATTGGGAAGGATTTGATGCTGTTAGTAAATCAGTATTAAATTTTGAGATTTACTCTTTTATATCACTTCTTTATATTGTACTCGTTTCAACACTCATTGGTTATGGTCTTTGGAACTGGCTTTTAGCAAAACATCCCGCGAGTGTGGTTGGTCCTTATTCATTATTAGTACCTGTATTTGGCATGAGTGCTGGAATTTTTATTTTAGGTGAAAAAATCTCCACCTTAGAATGGATTGGTGCATTTATTGTATTATTAGGTTTATTATTTAATGTATTTGGATCTAAATTATTCAAAAAGTCAACCACAAAAGAAGTTAGCTTATGATAAGAGCGCCTATAAAAAATATTCAAGCAGATTGGCTTAATCGGCAAGGATCACTGGTAAAACACTTACAGCAGTTAGGTGCTGTAACCGTGCATGTTGCTGATGAATATCAAGGACAAGCAAATAAATCTGAAGCAAATTATTTAGGCATTAATTATTTAGATGCTACGTGGAATCGAGTTGTTATTTTAAAAGTAGATGATCAAGAACTTGTTATTGCACATAGTATCATCAAGTTAAATGATAGTTTTGGAACATGGGCTGCGATCCGTTCTTTACAATCGCGCCCTTTAGCAGAGATTTTATATCAAGATACGTTGATAACACGCTCTAAATTTATGCAGTGTAAGATTGATAAAACAGATGATGATGCAGGTGATACAGCCGTGTTGTATGCTTTAGCCTTTAATATTAATGCGTATGATCCTGCTTGCTTAGAATTATGTGCGCGTTATTCTATTTTTTATCGCACGCAAGCACCATTACTGCTCATAGAATGTTTTTTGCCAGAGTTTTGGGATAAAATATTAAAATTGCAGCATTAATTTCCTAAAGTGGTCTTCTATAAATTATATTTTTCAAGGCTTGCGATTTTGTTAAAAGCGCAGTTTACATATGTAAATGAGCATTTTAACAAAATCGTATCACGCAGAAAAAGTACAAATAGATGTGTTCTAAAACTTAAAATACTAAGATTCTGCTAAAATGCGCCCACTTTTAATTTGGATTATTATGGGTTTAATTTAATGAAATATCGTGTTTATTTACCTTTGCTTATTTTATTTATTGTTATTTTATGGATGGGATCGGGTTTACTTAAGTCTGCTCAGGAAAAGTATGTTACCTCTAAACTTAGTCCGAATAAATTAAGCACTAAGCCATTGCAAAAAGTGCTTATTGATATTTCTAAAAACGTAACAACGCAAAAAACATTAACTCTTCAAGGAGAGCTTATGCCAATTAGACGTGTCCAAATTAAAGCTGAAACTAGCTCTAAAGTTATGCATATTGCGGTGGTGCGCGGTCAATTAGTTCAAGAGGGAGAACTTAT
Organism: Gammaproteobacteria bacterium; assembly: GCA_003864535.1. Lineage (GTDB taxonomy): Bacteria > Pseudomonadota > Gammaproteobacteria > Cardiobacteriales > Wohlfahrtiimonadaceae > BHEQ01. The sequence goes on along the minus strand of BHEQ01000122.1, from coordinate 2,456 downwards.
TTTAAGCTTAGACCCACAAGAGCGCATATTGAAAGTCAAACAAGCACAAACAGAAATAGATGCCGCCCAATTAAATTTTAATGCAAACGAGAAATTAGTCACGCAAGGTGCTAAAAGTAAAACACAATTAGAAGCTATGCGGGCTAATTTAAGCCGTGCGCAAACCAATTTAGAAGCGGCTCAACTTGAATTAGCGCGGATTGATATTCGCGCACCTTTTGCAGGTATTATTGAAAATACATTGCCAGCATTAGGGCAAAGATTAATGCTTGGAGAGGATATTGTAGCACTTGCAGATATTGACCCAATAATTGTTAGGGCAGATGTTCCACAAACGCAAATAAATAATTTAGGTATTAAAACACAAGGTGTTGCAAGCTTACTTACGGGTGATAATTTTACAGGAAAAATCCATAATATCGCACCGAGTGCTTTAAATGCGAGCCGTACTTTTGAAATTGAATTTGCTTTAGAGTTATATGCACAGGCTCAAAAAATTCCACCGCTGGGTATGAGTGCGAGCTTGGTACTTAATTTAATTGAAACAGAGGCTTTTGAAATATCCCCTGCGATTTTGGCGCAAAATAAACAAGGCGCATTAGTTATTAAGGCGGTTGATGAGAATAATAAAGTTATTTATGTCCCGATTATTGTAGTTAAAACCAGTGCTGGAAACTTATGGGTGACTGGTATAAAAGATGGTACGCGGGTGATTACGCGTGGAGCTGCATTTGTTGCAGAAAACGAACTAGTTGAAGCTATGACTCAAGCTGCCGTTACTAAAATAACTGCTGATCAAAGTAGTGCGCAACCATGAAAGGACTTATTGATTTTTGCTTTAATAGATCAAGAACAACAATTTTAGGATTTGTTTTTCTATGTATTATTGGTATTTTTAGCTATATAAATGTGCCTAAAGAGGCGCAACCTGATGTTGCAATTCCTATTATTTATGTATCGGCAAGTTTAGAGGGGATTTCTCCTGAGGATTCTGAGCGCTTATTAATTCGCCCGCTAGAGACGCAATTATCCAAGCTCTCAGGTCTTAAAGAGATGCGCTCTGTTGCCTCTGAAGGGCGTGGCTCGATTATTTTAGAATTTACCGCAGGCTTTAATTCTGAAAAAGCTTATCGTGATGTTCAAGATAAAGTTGATCAAGCACTCCAAAAACTCCCTGCAAGTGTGGATAAGCCAATTGTTAGAGAGATTAACGTTGCACTTTTCCCTGTTATAAGTGTGCTTGTTTCAGGAACTTTACCCGAGCGTGAAATGATTATGCTTGCGCGAGATTTAAAAGAGCGTCTTGAATCTGTCAATGGTGTCCTTGATATAAATTTACGTGGTGATCGTGAAGATTTAGTTGAAGTTATTGTATCTCCTGCGGTTTTAGATACTTATAAGATCACTCTTAATGAGGTAATTGCTTTAATTAATAGTAATAACTTATTGATTGCAGCAGGAAGTTTGGAAGGTGAACAAGGAAAGCTCACTTTGAAAATCCCAGGAACAATTGATTCTTTAGATGATTTTTTAAGTACCCCAATTAAAATAACCGCCTCAGGTGTGATTGCTTTAGGCGATATAGCCACCGTGCAACGCACCTATAAAGATCCTACGACTTTAGCGCGCCTAAATGGCAATCCTGCGATTGCTTTAGAGATTTCAAAACGGATTGGCGCTAATATTATTACGACGATTGATAATATTAAAGCAACTATTGATCAAGTGCAGCCAATGTGGCCTCAAGGTGTTTATATTGATTATCAGCAAGATAATGCAGATTTAGTAAAAAGTATGCTTTCAGATCTTGAAAATAGCGTGATTGCCGCGGTTATTATCGTCATGATAATTATGATAGCTGCGCTTGGAACACGTTCTGCCTTACTTGTTTCTATCGCCATACCAGGTTCTTTTTTGATTGGGATTTTTGTGATTGATTGGATGGGCTATTCTTTGAATATGATCACCTTATTTAGTTTGATTTTGGTGGTTGGTATGTTGGTTGATGATGCGGTTGTGGTAGCTGAGCTTGCCGATCGTAAAATGATAGAGGGATTTCCACCTAAAGCTGCGTATCAATATGCAACTAAGCGCATGTTTTGGCCAATTACTTCAGCGACATTAACTAAAATTGTTGTGTTTTTGCCCTTGCTATTTTGGCCTGGGATTGCGGGTGATTTTATGAAATATCTACCTATCACGGTGATCGTAACCTTAACTGCATCATGGATGATGGCAATCTTATTTTTACCCGTACTTGGTGGGATTTTTGGAAAAGTTGGACAAAATGAAGCAAAATTAGTCGCAGATATGCAAATTGCTGAATCAGGTGATTTAAATAAAATTGGCGGCTTAATGGGTAATTATTTAAAATTTCTCAAGCCTTATTTGTATCATCCTTGGTTGACTTTAACTGGTACAATCTTTTTGGTGATTTTAATTTATGTAGTTTATGG
>BHEQ01000121.1 GCA_003864535.1 Gammaproteobacteria bacterium | reverse complement strand
CACAATTATTAACTTCTCCGCTAAAATTCATTAAATCTCATCAATTAGAGGATTGTGATTGGGTGCGTGCATGGATGGATCACTATAAACCGATGGCATTTGGGGAGCATCTTTGGATTTGCCCAACGCATATGAGCCCGCCAGATCCAACCGCAACCACCGTGATGCTTGACCCAGGCTTAGCCTTTGGTACGGGAACGCATCCAACTACAGCTTTATGTCTTAAATGGTTAAGTGATAATAAGGCTGAGATTTTTGAACAAAATGTAATTGATTATGGCTGTGGTTCTGGTGTTTTAGCTATTGCTGCAAAAATGCTTGGAGCTAAAGCTTGTTTTGGAACTGATATTGACCCTCAAGCAATTACCGCAACGCTTACGAACTCGCAGCGCAATCAAGTCGAGATTAGCGCGAGTTTGCCTGATAAATTTATCGCTCCGCGGGCGCATATTGTTTTAGCTAATATTCTCGCAGGCCCATTAATAGCATTGGCTCCTGTCCTTGCAAATTTAACTCAAGCTAACGGACATATCGTGCTTGCAGGTCTTTTGGAGCGTGATGCTCAATTAGTTAAAGATGCGTATAATGCTTGGTTTAAATTTATGCCTGATGCGAGCCTTGATGGCTGGACGCGGCTGCATGGTATTAAGCAATAATGTATATTGGCACGCATTTAATTGATCCCCCGCTTATTCTTGCGCCTATGGCTGGGGTTACTGATTTACCATTTAGAACACTGTGCCGCTCCCTTGGAGCTGGGCTTGCTGTTTCTGAAATGATAGGTTCGCAACCACAAATGAGTAATACGCGCAAAACACAGCTCCGCTCAGATCATCAAGGTGAACCTGGGCCTATTTCTGTACAAATCGCAGGAGCTGATCCTAGATTTATGGCACAAACTGCTAAAATTAATGCAGATTTAGGAGCAGATATCATTGATATCAACATGGGTTGCCCTGCTAAAAAAGTCTGCAAAGTTGCCGCAGGCTCGGCTCTTTTACAAGATGAGCGTTTAGTTAAAGAGATTTTAGAAGCCGTCGTTGCCGCAGTAGATATTCCTGTGACTTTAAAAATTCGCACAGGTTGGGATCATGATCATAAAAATGCGCTTAATATCGCTTATATCGCCCAAAATGCAGGGATTGCCGCATTATCTATCCATGGTAGAACACGCAGTGATAAATTTAATGGCGCAGCTGAATACGATACGATCAAGCTGATTAAATCTCAAATTAAGATCCCAATTATTGCCAATGGTGATATAACTGATTTTAAAAGTGCCAAATTTGTTAAGGACTATACAGGCGCGGATGCACTTATGATTGGGCGCGCCGCGATGGGTAATCCTTGGATCTTTAATGAAATTTTACAAAACAAATCAATTTGTGCAACGCTAAGTTCTCAAGATATAGCTAGAATATTAATCCCACATATGGAGTCTTTATATTCTTTTTATGGTGATTTTGCAGGAGTTATGATTGCACGGAAACATCTACTTTGGTATTTAGACACTAAAATGCCTAAAGATATTTCTAAAGATATTCACAACGATATTCATAGTGATATTCATAGCGATATTCCAAAAGAAATATCCAATGAATCTCGCGCCCGAACATGGCGTACAGATTTGCTTAAATGCCAAGATAGTAAAACTCAATTAACCCAGTTAAAAATTATTCTCTCAATTCTTGAAATATATCAAAGCAGCTTATTATAAATTCCGCCATTATTCGTAAATTAAAATCACTAAAACTGATTCTAAAATAATAAATAATTCAAACCACTATATCTATCAACAATTATTCACTCGTCATTATTTACCAATCATCACCTATTAATTATCAGGAGTTTTTATGATTTCCAAGCAGCGCTTAAAACATCACGAACCTTTGCGCAACTCAGTTTCGGCTGCATTACAAGAGATTCAAACTCAACTAGATGGAAAATTTCCTCCTAATTTATATCGCTTAGTCCTCTCAGAAATGGAGCGTCCTTTATTTGAAGCGGTGCTTGCACACACACGCGGCAATCAATCTAAAGCATCTGAAATATTAGGGATTACTCGCTCAACACTTAAGAAAAAACTAGATTACTATTGCATTGAAACCTAAATATTAAAACCTAAATATTAAAACTTAAATATAGGCGACTATGACCCATCCATTAAAACACTTATTTAATTCTAATCGTGCATGGGCTGCCAATGTTATCGAAGAAGATCCGCAATTTTTTGAACGCTTAAGCGAGCAACAATCTCCCCAATATTTATGGATCGGCTGTTCAGACTCACGCGTTCCTGCGAGCCAAATTGCGGGCATTGCTCCAGGAGAGGTTTTTGTGCATCGCAATATTGCCAATATTGTTGTGCCTTCAGATTTAAACTGCCTCTCTGTGATCCAATTTGCGGTTGATCTTTTAAAAGTTAAGCATATTTTAGTGGTCGGTCATTATGGCTGCTCTGGAATAAAAACAGCGATGAATCGCTCAAGAGTTGGGCTTGCAGATAATTGGCTGTTACATCTCCAGCATATTAATGATAAACATCACAATAAAATGGATGATACCGCTCCAATGCGCTTTGATCGTCTTTGCGAGCTGAATGTTATTGAGCAAGTTGCAAATGTTGCCCGCAGCACTATCGTTCAAGATGCGTGGTTACGTGGGCAAGAGGTGATGGTTCATGGCTGGATTTACGGAATTGGAGATGGCTTATTACGTGATTTACAAATGCGTATTAGTGGACCTGATGAGTTAATGCCTGCATATCAACGGGCTTTAGAAATGATTTTTGATAAAATCGCCCAAGCGCATTAGATTTATTTCAAATTTATGATTCTTTAATATTTAATCTAGGAGCTCCTGTTTTGGAATTTTTAGCAGCTGAGCATAAACGCCGTTTTGGTGGGCTTAATCGCCTTTACAATCCCAATACGTTAGATGTTTTACACGCAGCGCATGTAGTCGTGATCGGCATTGGCGGCGTGGGATCTTGGGCGGCAGAAGCTCTGGCGCGTTCCGCAATTGGCACAATCACTTTGATTGATCTAGATAATATTGGAATAAGCAATATCAATAGGCAATTGCAAGCTTTAAGCTCAAGCATTGGTTTGCCTAAAGTGACCGCGATGGGAGCGCGTATTTTAGAGATTAATCCAGCTTGTAAGCTTAATCTTATTGAGGATTTTTTAAGCGTTGAAAATATAGAAGCATATTTAGCAGATCTTGATCCAAACACATGGATTATTGATTGTATTGATCAACTAAAAATCAAAGCGCATTTAATTGCTTGGGCTAAACTTAAAAAAATAAATATTATCACAACAGGCGCAGCAGGCGGTAAAACAGATCCAACCCAACTTAAAATTGATGACTTAAGCAAAACTCATTATGATCCACTGTGTAGCCGCTTAAAACAGCATTTGAAAAAACATTATCAGTTTCCCGCGCATCCAAAACCTTTTAAGATTCCCTGTGTTTATTCAACTCAAGCAATGGCTAAACCACCAAAAATCCAGAATCATGGCATTGATCAGAGCCTTGATCAGAACCAAACTAGCGGTGGGCTTAATTGTGCAGGTTATGGCTCTATTGTGACCGTAACCGCCTCGATGGGGCTGTTTGCCGCAGGCTATGTAATTAACGCCATACTTAAGTAAATTAAGGCTTAAAATGTATAAAAAATCAGGACTATCGGTTATTTTTTTGGCAAAAAAATTAATGGCACTCAAGCAAAATGAGCGTATTGCAACAATTTCAGAATTTGCGGAAGAAGCGTGCCTTGCGCGTGGCACAATTCAAAATGGATTACAATTTCTAAAAGATCAGCATGCAATCGTGCTTGAACCACGCGGACATTTAGGGACGTTTATCAGCCAAATAAACTATCAGCTCTTGTGGAGTCTCACTGAAATTGGCACATTAACAGGAGCGATGCCTCTGCCGTATAGTAAATTATACGAAGGGCTTGCCACGGGAATTTATGCAGCAGCAGAACGCTTTGGGCTAGATATGAATATAGCCTATGTTAGCGGAGCTCGAACACGGATTAATTTGCTCATACGCGGATCATATGATTATGTGATTACATCAGCACTTGCAGCAAAAACAGCTAAAGAAGAGGGTTTACCCATCAAAGTGTGCTTACATTTCGGTAAAGGCTCGTATCTTTCAGAACATGTTATTTTATTTGCGCATGAAGGCAAGAGTGCGATTGAAGATGGAATGCGTGTTGGTGTTGATCAATCTTCGCTTGATATGCAATATTTAACCACGCAAATTTGTTTAGGGAAAGATGTTCAATTAATTAATATTCCTTACAATCAAATCGTCAAACAAATCCAGCAAAAAAGCATAGATGCAGGAATTTGGAATTATGATGAGATTAAAGAAAAATCACTTCCAATTAATTTTGCCCATTTACCGATAAATAAAATATTTTTAGAATCATCAGACGCAGTTGTCTTGATCCATGACAATCAAAGTGGACTTTTTAATCTTTTGCAGACTATTTTGCATAAGAAGACTATTTTAGAGTGTCAATCCAAAGTAATAAACGCTATGCTAATGCCGACGTATTAAAATTTTTATCTTTAATATACATTTTTTTGTATATTCAAATATACTTAAACTAATTTAATAAATATTTTAACCATATTTTTACAATAGAAGATCTTCTATATATTAGATTTTTTCAAGGCTTATGATATTTTTAAAAGCACAGTTTACTTAGGTAAATAAGCATTTTAAAAATATCGCGTAACACAGAAAAAGCAATCTATAGATGCCCATATAATCTTATATCTGGAAATAAATAGCATGGCTCGATTTATCGTAACAGTTTTAGATGGCTTTGGAGTTGGGGTAATGGATGATTACGCTGATTTTAATCCGCAAGATAAAAATGCACATACATTTAAAAGTATTCTAAAAAGTATGCCTGAGTTATCTTTACCTACTTTAGCGCGTTTAGGTTTGATGAATATTGCAGGATTTGAATCAGCCATGATGAAGTTTAGTGAAAATGCAATATTTGGCAAATCAAAATTAAAACATTTTGGTGCAGATACTTTTTTTGGGCATCAAGAAATGATGGGCTCTAAACCTGTTAAACCAAAAACTGAGCCATTTTATACAAAAATTGATGCGGTTGAAGCGGCGTTAATTGCAGAAAACTATCAGGTAAGACGTGCTAATTACTCTGATTTAATTAAAAATAATCTGCTTAATTTAAAATCAGCTCATGCAACCGTGTCGCACCGCGAAATTTTGATTGTGAACGAGGCTGCAACAATTGCCGATAATCTAGAAAGTTACGCAGGGCAAATTTACAATGTCACCTCAAGTCTTGATCTTTTATCGTTTGCACAGATTACCAAAATCGGGCGCATCGTCCGCGCAGTTGTAAGCGTGCCACGCGTGATCGCCTTTGCAGGAGCGCAGGTATCTCTTGATGATATTCTTAACGCGGTTGAGATAAAAGATGATGATTTCATCGGGATTAATGCGCCAAAAAGTGGTGTTTATGCGCATAATTATCATGTAATTCATCTAGGCTTTGGCGTTGATTTCACCAAACAAGCACCGCATATTTTGGCGCAACATAATATCCCCACTTTTTTGCTTGGCAAAGTTGCAGATATTGTTGCAACAAAATTAGGCAAAGCATATCCAGCGGTTGATACCGCCCAAGTATTACAACAAACACTTGATTATATGGATGAGTTTACGACAGGATTTATGTGTAGCAATGTCCAAGAAACAGATTTAGCCGGGCACGCGCAAGATGCAAATCTATATGCACAACGCTTAATAATTGCCGATAGCTATATTGCTAAAATTATCAACAAGATGAATGCTGATGATCTCCTGATTGTAACCGCCGATCATGGGAATGACCCACTTATTGGGCATAAAGGACATACACGCGAATATGTCCCGTTAATGATCTATAGCAAAGCACTTAACTCAGATAATAATGGCTTACATGATTTAGGCATGCGTGCAGGTCTTGCGGATATTGCTAAAACAGCAGTAACTTTTTTAGGTGTCACTGAAGATATTTTATCTGGTGATGTTATTGATTTTATTGTAACTACTCAGCAGTTTTAACATATTTATTTTTATAGACTACATATTCAATAATGATGACTTTAAATGCTCCATTTAACTATAACCTCCCCCTAAATCCCCCCTTGGCAGGGGGGACTTGCTCCTCCCCTTGTGAAGGGGGAGGTTGGGAGGGGGTGGTTTTTCTAGCTTCAAAGTAGTTACATTTTATTTAGCAATTTTATAAAGGAAATACTGATACCATTTACACAGCGATGCCATTTACCCTGAGCCTATAATC
>BHEQ01000120.1 GCA_003864535.1 Gammaproteobacteria bacterium | reverse complement strand
CAGGGCAATATAATCTAGGAGGAATGTATAAATTTGGCGAGGGCACAACTAAAGATTTAAATGAAGCTCTTAAATGGTTTCAACTTGCTGCGGATCAAGGAAGTGCGGTTGCACAAATTGAAATAGGTTTTGCTTATGAATATGGCGTTGGATTTGATAAGAATTTAAGTCAGGCAAGCAAATGGTATGAACTTGCAGCCACACAAGGAGAGAGCTTTGCCCAACGCAATCTTGGTAATTTATATTATAAAGGTGATGGCGTTTCTAAGGATTTTATTACCGCCGCTAAATGGTATAAACTTGCTGCAAATCAAGGCAATGCTGATGCACAATATAATTTAGCCTGGCTTTATGAAAATGGTGATGGTCTGGAACAAGACTTTGTTCTTGCCGCAAAGTGGTATCAACTAGCTGCGGTGCAAGGTAATGCTAATGCACAAATGAAGCTAGGCTGGATGCATAATAATGGCATTGGTGTAGATAAAGACTTAGAAGCTGCGGTTAAATGGTCGTGGCTATCAGCCAATCAAAATAATCAATATGCCCAATTTAATTTAGCACTTATGCACGAAACAGGCGCTGGCACTCCTGAAAATCTAATTCTTGCATATGCCCTCTATGATCTTTCCGCAAAACAAGGTAATGAATATGCACCGACTAATCAAGCGCTGCTTAAAGCACGTTTAAATGCTAAGCAAATAGCGGCAGCTCTTAAAATTTCAAAGAGCTGGAAGATTGGGATACCTTTTCCTCTTGAATAAAACAGTATTATCCAGTTAAAGAAGCCTCTTTCCCTCCCCTCCCCTGCGAAGGGGAGGCTGGGAGGGGCTTTTAAAATCCTTAACTTAATGGCGGAGATGGTTGGGGCTAAGCTTCTTTAGATGCTAAGTAGTTACATTTTTTTTAATATCTTTAGAAATCAACAAATAGATAACAGGCACCACAAATAAGGTAAGAATTGTCCCAACACCCATTCCGCCGACAATTACCCAGCCAATAGCTTGGCGAGATTCAGCGCCTGCACCAGCGGCTAAAGCTAGCGGTAAAGATCCTAAAACCATTGCCCCTGTCGTCATTAAAATTGGTCTTAAACGCAAACTTGCAGATTCTAGGATTGCATCAAGCTTAAGATGACCTTCTTCTTGAAGTTGGTTTGCAAATTCAACAATTAAGATACCATGCTTGGTAATTAAGCCAACTAAAGTTATCAAGCCTATTTGCGTATAAATATTTAAAGTATTATTACTTAAATATAAAGCCATGAGAGCGCCAAATAAGGCTAAGGGTACTGATAATAAAATAATTAATGGATCACGCCAGCTTTCAAACTGAGCCGCTAGAACTAAATAAATGAAGATTAGTGCCATCAAAAATATCCCATAAATAGCGGAGCCTGTTTCTTTAAACTCACGCGCAGACCCAGTATAATCTAAGGAGGCTTCAGGAATAACATCCAAAATAGCGTCTTCAACCATTTTAATTGCCGCACCTTGGGAAATCTCTTGCATATTTATATTTGCCGAGATTGTAATTGAACGAACTTTATCAAAATGTCTAAGTGCTTGCGGTGCAATAACCTCACTCACCGTGACAATATTTGATAGAGGAATCATCGCTCCTGATTTTGCGCGCACATATAATCCTTCTAAATCTTGGGGTTTTTCACGTTTGCTATCATCAATTTTAACAACGACATCATATTGATCAGCACCATCTTTATAGCGGGTAACTTGCCTGCCGCCTAATGCAGTTTCTAAGGTGCGCCCAACTACATCAACTTCTATTCCAAGGAGGGCTAATTTTTCACGATCAACCTTAACCTCCAATTGTGGAGTATTTAAACGCAAATCATGATCTAAGCCGATTAAATTGGTGTTAGAGCTAAGTTTACTCATTATCTCATCAAGTTGCTTTGCGATAACATCATACTCCTCGCTAGATCTTAAAACTACTTCAACAGGCTTAGAGCTCCCACTTTGGCCTAATGAGGGTGGATTAATTACAAATGTTCTTAAGCCTACTCCAACTTTAGCTAATTTTTGATTGAGATCTTTAGTAATATCAAATTGTGATCTAGCTCTATCATCCCAATCTTTCAAAGTAATAAATCCTCGAACACTACCACCACCACCGATACCAACGATAGAAAAGACCGAGCTTTGCTCATCAATATCACGCAATACCGTTTCTACTTGCTTAAAATAATAATCTGCAAAATCAATTGTTGCTCCTTCAGGGCTTGAGGATAAAAGGACAATATTACCGCGATCCTCTGTTGGTGTTAATTCACTTTGAATCATAGAGCCTAAACCTATAACACTTGCCAAAATAGCAAGCACACCTAAGATAACTATAAATTTTTTATTTAAAACAGCCCTTAAAGAACCTCTATACGCTGCTGTCATTTTATTAAAAAATGTTTCTACAACGTTAAATAGCCTGCCATGTTTATGCCTTGGTTTTATTAAAAGTGCACACATCATCGGCGACAAAGTTAAGGCGGTAAATCCTGAAATTAATACCGCAATTGAGAGGGTTACTGCAAATTCAATAAATAAACGCCCTATCCTCCCTTCTGAAAAACTTAAAGGTAAAAATACTGCAGCAAGAGTTATTGTCATCGCAATAATTGCAAAACCAATCTCTTTCGAGCCCTTAAAGGCTGCTGTCACTGGATCTAGGCCTTTTTCAATATGCCTGTGGATATTTTCAAGCATAACAATAGCATCATCAACCACCAAACCTATGGCAAGCACAAATGCCAGCAAAGTTAAAGTATTGATAGAAAAATCAAGCAAATACATAAAAAATAAAGTACCAACTAAAGCGATAGGAACCGTAACCATAGGAATTAAGGTGGCGCGCCAATCACGTAAAAATAAAAATATGACGATCCCAACAAAAATCAACGCCTCTAAAATAGTTTGATAGACTGATGCTAATGATTTATTGATAAATATAGAGCTATCTGAACCTATCTCGATAAGCATTCCTTCTGGTAAAGCTTCCTTTAAACTTGGCAATAATTCGCGAATTTGCTCGGACAATATCAAAGGGTTGGATATTGATTGTTTAATCACGCCAATCCCTACCGCTGTTTTTCCATTAATACGCGGGCGCGAAGATTCATCGCCACCACTAAGCTCAATTCGTGCCACATCACTTAGACGCACAAGCGTACCGCCAGCATTTAAGCCATCGTTACTTGCGGCGGTTGTTCTTAAAATAATATCCCCAAATTGAATATTGGTATTTAAATCCGTCCGCGAGACCACCGAGAATTCGCGCAATTGGCTTTTAATCGTACCTGAGGGTATTTCAATATTTTGGCGGCGTAACGCTCCTTCAATATCCGCATAAATCAAGCCATATGCTGCCATTTTTTGTGGATCAATCCAAATACGCATCTCAGGATCGCGGCTGCCCCACAAAGTTATATTCGCAACTCCATCTAATAATTCTAAGCGTGGCTTAATAACTTTATCCGCAATTTTGGTCATCTCAACTGGCGTGTGTTTATCACTATATAAAGATAAAGTCATCACTGCATCTGCATCAGAATCACTTTTTTGAATGGCAGGTTCAGAAACCTCATCTGGTAAAATTCGTTTAGCGCGCGAAACACGATCACGCACATCATTTGCTGCTTGCTCTATATCTGTGGTTGATTTAAACGTAATCGTGATTCGAGAACGTGCCCGCATGGAATCACTCGTCATAAAATCAATACCTTCAATCCCTGAGACTGCATCTTCAATAACTTTAGTAACTTGGGTTTCGATAATTTCAGGGCTGGCACCAGTATAGGTTGTGGTGATGCTGACCACGGGTTGATCAATCTTCGGATATTCACGCACGCTTAAGCGTGTCATTGCGACAATTCCAAGTAAAATCAAAATAATATTAACCACCGTTGCAAAAACAGGGCGTTTAATTGATATATCTGATAAGAACATGTAGAAAATCCTTTTTAATAATTAATTATTTTGTTAATTTACCCATCCCAGCCCCCTTAACAAGTAAGGAGCTTTAAAAGTCCCTCCTGCTAAAGGGGATTTAGGAGAGACATAGTCAATGTTATGATAAATATAAATTTATACATAAGTTGAGTGCTATAAATTAGGTTTTGTATCAGCGCTCTTAAGTGCATTAACATCTATAATCTGTGCTCCATCACGTAATTTTTGCTGCCCTGTTTTTACGATAATATCGTGGGCTTCAATTCCTGAAGCAATCTCGGCAATACCTGAACGCCGTCCACTTAAAATAACTTCTGTTAAATACGCATATTGATTTTTGGGAATATTTGCATCTTTATTGGCATTAGCATTACTGCTCGGATTAGTTTTCAGATCAGCATTAACAACTGCTTTTGGAGCAACTTTTGGGCTATCTTTTACAACATAAACCCATTGTTTTCCATTTTGGGCAAAAATAGCCTCTTCTGGTAATTGCAAAACCTGCCCTGTTTGCTGCATAATCAAGCGCAAGCGCACAAATAGACCTGCGGTTAAGTCACCTAACTCATTATCAACCCATGCGCGAATAGTTAATGAGCGTCCATCTTTATCAATCTCGGGGCTTGTTGCATATATTTGTGCGATAAAGTCTTGCTCTGGATAATTATCCACATTAAAATTAATAGTTTGCGCAACCTTAACGCGGTGTGCAACACGCTCAGGAACACTAAATTCTAATTTTAATTTTTCAGTATTAAGCAAAGTAACTAAACTCATACCCACTTGTAAATATTGTCCCTCTTCAATATCGCTTAAGCCGAGCACGCCTTTAAATGGTGCTTTGAGTTCAGTTTTAGCTAGTTGCGCTGCACTTATTTCTAAATTTGCAGTTGCTTGCAAAAAAGTAGCCCGCGCGATATCAATTTGCTGGACACTTGAACCTGCTTTTGCGGCGGTCAGCCTATTTAAATTTTGCTGCGCCAACAAATATTTGGCATGCGCATCATCATAAGTAGCTTTTAAAGCGGTATCGTCTATTTTAAGAAGCACAGCATCTTTATCAACCGCTTGCCCTTCTTTAAAATAAACCCCCTGCACTTTGCCTGCAATTTCAGGTTTGATAATCACACTCGCGGCAGGTAAAAGAGTGCCGATTGCATCAACTATCTCTTGTCTATCAACAACTTTAACCGCTGTATATTCAACATATGTAGCTCCTCCAGCTCCTTTTTGCGCAAAGCTTATCGTACTTAAGAGTAATCCTATGATGCTAAATATAATGCCAATGCTCTGTTCTTTTCTCATGATATTACCTATATATTTTACGGTCTGTTTTACAGCCTGATATTTGAATAATTAATTTCTGGCGTGGATTTTAAAGTAAATTGATAATTATATTGTTAGTTTTACAGCAATTTACAGAACAAACATTACTTAATTATTGATAACAGAATATAGTTAATGAGTAATTCCTAAGAAAATCAATATAAAGGTCACTAATCATTTTAGGATTAATTAAAATATAGAGCGCATTTAGTAATTATTTTTATTTTGGTATAATTATTTTTTAGCTTATTAAGTTCATGAAAATATGTCCTCCCATTATTATTCTACTCATCATTATCAAGACTTGATTGATCTTTTTGATAAAACTTTTAGTAAAACTTACAATACTCACTTAATTAAAGGTGATGACGAGCCTATTTATCTGCCTGCAATGCGCAACATAAGCTATCATCAAATTGTGTTTGCGCATGGATTTTATGCGAGTGCTTTACATGAAATTGCGCATTGGTGTATCGCAGGTGCGCAAAGACGCAAACTAGAAGATTACGGCTATTGGTATTGTCCTGATGGACGAGATGCGACTAAACAAGCATTATTTGAGAGCGTCGAGATTAAACCGCAAGCTTTAGATTGGCTTTTTTGCCAAGCAACTGGATTTGAGTTTCACGTAAGTTGCGATAATCTAGGCGGGGAGTTTGAGATTGATAGGATTGGTTTTAAAGCTAAAGTTGAGCTGCAAGCACATGAATATTTAAAAACAAGCATTCCCAAACGCGCCGCTTTATTTATTAAGGTATTACAAGAATTTTATGGCTCGAATGAAATTAGTATTATCATTTAGCCGCTGCAATCCAGTCACATCAGCCTATCGATTAAGGGTATAATTTCAGCTAATTAAATTATCAAAACTCATCAGGAGTACACCATGAGCTATTTAAGCCCGCGAGCTGACGTTGTTTTCAAAAAGATATTTGTCAAGAACTCAGATCTACTTATCAGTATGTTAAATGATCTTTTAATGTTGGAAGGTGATCGTTGTATTGAAACGCTAGAATACTTAAGTCAAGAACAAATACCGAATCATATTGAACTTAAAAGTAGCTCAGTAGATGTTAAATGC
>BHEQ01000119.1 GCA_003864535.1 Gammaproteobacteria bacterium | reverse complement strand
ATAATGCAGTGGCTTTAACTTATCTTGCAATTGTGCGTTCAGATAATGCATTAGCTCAGGCAGATATTGCACTGGCTCAATCGAATCACGCCATAGCAAGCCTAGATAATGCAGTGGCTTTGACTGATCTTGCACTTGTGCGTTCAGATAATGCCGCAGCTCAGGCAGATATTGCGCTGGCTCAATCAAATTACGCCATAGCAAGCCTAGATAATATAGTTAAGATGCATGAGCAGCTAGAAAGTGAGTTCCGCGCAATTTATTCGAGCCGCTCTTGGCGAGTTACTAAGCCATTGAGATGGATTGGTATGCAGATGCGACTAATACGGACGCATGGTTTCTTGGCTAGATTAAAGAAATTAGTTAAGAAGATTATCAAACCTATTTTAGGTTGGATGATTGAGCGTATTGAGTCAAAGCCTTTTTTACGCAATAAGTTAGCTCATATAATTAAAAAGCTTGGGCTGCATAATATAACTAAAAAAGTTTACGATGCTACTAAATATAGTTCTAAGTTGCCAGCTATTGAATTAGATAATACAAATGTAGACGAGAATATGCATTCTCTTGTAGACGAGAATATACATTCTCTTTCACCTTCAGAATTAAGAATTTATCATAATTTAATGAATGACAAGCAATAGGATTTATATGCGTATTATTTTAGATTTACAGGGTGCACAAGCTGAAAATGCACAAAGAGGCATTGGATACTATTCTCTATCGTTAGCAAAGGCGATTATAGATAATAGAGATAGGCATGAGATATTAATTGTACTAAGTGGTTTAATGCCAGATACAGCAGCTCTGCTGCGTAAAGAATTTAGTAATATTTTACCTATTAGTCATATTTATGTTTGGAATGCACCTAGCCCTGTTGCTGAAATAAATCCAGATAACCACCAGAATAGAATAGAAGCTGAACTTTTAAGGGAAGCCTTTTTGGCAAGTTTAAATCCAGATATTATTCATATAAGTAGCCTTTTTGAGGGACTAACTCATGATGCTGTTACGAGTATAGGTTTTCTTTCTAAAAGATTTCCTGTTGCGGTCACATTATATGATTTAATTCCTTTTATTGAGCCTAAAAGACATTTAAGTGATCCTAGAGTCAATACTTGGTATCAGCGTAAAATTGACCATTTACGCCGTGCTAGCTTATTACTTGCTATTTCTGAATCATCTCGCCAAGAAAGTATTAATTATTTGGGTTTTTCTGAAAATCAAGTGACTAATATTTCTGCAGCGATTGCGGCACATTTTTGTCCAATCAAGTTAACTTCAATAGATAAGCAAGCTTTATATGCAAAATTTAATTTATCTAATATGTTCATTATGTATACAGGTGGGATTGATAATCGAAAGAATGTAGATGCATTGATCCGTGCTTTTGCTTTATTACCTAAAAATATTATAGAAAAATATCAACTTGTTATTGTGTGTTCTATTTTGTCTGATGCCAAAGTTAGCTTAGAAGCTTTAGCTAAATCAAAGGGCTTAAACAAAGATCGCGTTATTTTCACTGGTTTTGTTGATGAAGAGGATTTGGTTAAACTTTATAACTCTTGTGAATTATTTGTTTTTCCATCTTTGCATGAGGGATTTGGCCTTCCAATATTGGAGGCAATGCAGTGTGGCGCACCTGTTATTGGCTCTAATGTATCAAGTATTCCAGAAGTTATTGGTTGTAGTGATGCATTATTTGATCCTTACTCTGACACATCAATTGCAGATAAGATCAAGGAAGTATTAACAGATAAAAAACTACGGCGCAAGCTCATAGATCATGGTTTCGCCCGTGCCAAGAAATTTTCTTGGGATAATACTGGAAAGTTAGCAATTAAGGCATTTGAAAGCTTACACGAAGCTCAAGGCACGCATAAGGTAAGTTTATGCGCTAATAAACGTTTAAAACTCGCCTATATCTCTCCTCTACCTCCAGATTGTTCAGGCATAGCTAATTATAGTGCTGAACTATTACCTGAACTTTCTCGTTTTTATGCGATAGATGTTATTGTAACTAATATGAATGTTGAGGATGCATGGATTAATGCTTGTTGTGAAATTCGTTCAGTTAAGTGGTTTAAGGATAATGCCGAGGATTATGATCGTATTTTGTATCATTTTGGTAATTCATCCTATCATGAACACATGTTTAGTTTAATTAATAATTTTACAGGGGTTGTTGTATTACATGATTTTTTCTTAAGTGGTATTCAAGCACATCGTGAGATATATTCTTCACATAAAGATGCATGGAATAAAAGTCTTTATGAATCACATGGATATGAAGCACTGCAAGGGAGGTTTTATGCAGAGGATACAGCTGATATTGTTTTTAAATATCCGTGTAATTTTGAGGTGTTGCGCCAAGCAACTGGTGTTATTACACACTCTTCATATTCGCAGCAATTAGCAGTCGGTTGGTATGGAAAAGAGATAGGGTGCTTATTTAAAAATATTCCTCTTTTGCGGTCTCCGTCTTTTAGTATAGAGAGTAAAAGCTTAATTTTAGACAGACTAGGAATACACCAAGATGCTTTGATTACTTGTAGCTTTGGTCTTCTTGGTGGAACAAAACAAAATCATCGACTTTTAAATGCTTGGATGTCATCTAGTCTTTCAAATAATAAAAATAGTAAACTAATTTTTGTTGGAAGAAATTCTGAGGACTCCCCATATGGAAAGGAATTGATAGAAAAAATATCTGCATCAGGAAAATCTAATCAAGTAATTATTACTGGATGGGTAACTTCTCAGCAATTTCAAGAATATCTTCAAGTTGCTGAAATTGCAGTACAACTGCGCACAGCATCTCTAGGAGAAACATCTGCTGCAGTTTTAGACTGTATGAAGCATGGAATTCCAACTATTATTAATGCTAATGGTTCTATGGCTGAAATTTCAAACGATGCTGTATATATGCTCAAGGATGAATTTACTGATCAAGAATTAGTGAATGCACTGCAATTACTATATAAAGACCATGAGCTTCGTAAAACCATTGGGCGTAGGGCAAAAGAGATTATTTCTACCGAGCACAATCCTAGGCGGTGTGCGGAGCGATACTTTCAAGAAATAGAATCTTTTTACTCAAATGAAGCTTCTAGTAAGCATAAGCTGGTCTCAAAAATTAAAGAGCTTAATAATGGGTCTGTTGAATCAACAAGAGCTATATTGCTAGCTAAGTGTATAGCAAGAAATATGCCTGATAAAAAATCTGCTAAGCAAATTTTTATTGATGTTTCAGAGCTTGTTAATCGTGACAGCAGAAGTGGAATACAGCGAGTAGTTAGAAGTATGCTAGCCGAATTGATCAAAAACCCGCCTGATGGTTATAGGGTAGAACCTGTTTATGCAACTAACGATCATGTCGGTTATTTTTATGCCAGAAAATTTACCTTGCGCTTCTTGGAGTGCCCTGATTATATTCTGGATGATGAGCCTATTGATACTTTAAAAGGTGATATTTTTTTAGGACTAGATTATCAGCCACATATTGTCCCAAGACAGCTTAATTTTTATCGATCCCTTAAAGATCAAGGTATTGCAACTTATTTTGTTACTTATGATTTATTATCGTTATTAATGCCCAGTTTTTTTGGAAATGATTCGATAGCGATCCAAAATAAATGGCTGGATGTAGTAATGGAAGCAACAGGATCTATTTGTATTTCTAAATCAGTTGCAAATGAATTTGTAGCCTATACAATGAATCATAAACTAGCATCTCCTTGTTTTAAAGTAGATTTTTTTCATCTTGGTGCAGATATTCAGAGCTCAAAACCAACAGTGGGAATGCCAGAAGATGCAAATAGCCAGATTAACTATTTAGAGAATTCTTATGCTACTTTCTTGCTGGTTGGTACTATTGAGCCTCGCAAGGGATACAAACAAGCCTTAGCCGCTTTTGAAAGATTATGGTTAATAAATAAAGATGTAAACTTAGTCATTGTTGGTAAACAAGGCTGGGAAATGGAAGCCTTTATTAAAATGCTACGTAATCATGCTGAATTTAATAAGCATTTATTTTGGCTTGAGGGCATTAGTGATGAACATCTAGAACAAATATATAAAGTAGCAGATTGCTTAATTGCGGCTTCAGAAGGAGAAGGTTTTGGATTACCATTAATTGAGGCAGCTCAACATGAATTGCCGATTATTGCACGAGATATTCCTGTGTTTCATGAGGTTGCTGGTGAGCATGCTTATTATTTCTCTGGTTTAGAGGCACAGGATTTAGCTAATGCTGTTGAATCTTGGCTCATACTCAATAGTGAAGGAAAAGCACCACAATCTACACATATGCCTTACCTAACATGGGCTGAGTCAGCCCAGCAACTCTTATCTAAAATTTTACCTAAGGAATAATTTATTAGGTAATTTAAAAATTTAATCTTGTATTTTATGGAATATAAACAATGTCTAAAAAAGCAATTATCACAGGTATTACTGGGCAAGATGGCGCATATCTTGCAGAATTACTCCTTGAAAAAGGATATATCGTTTATGGCACATATCGCCGTACAAGTTCTGTAAATTTTTGGCGTATTGAGGAGTTAGGCATTAAAAACAATCCTAACTTACATCTAGTTGAATATGATTTAACCGACCTTTCTGCAAGCATCCGCTTATTGCAAGAAACAGGTGCGACGGAGGTTTATAATCTTGCGGCGCAAAGCTTTGTGGGAGTGTCCTTTGCGCAACCCTTAACAACCGCAGAAATTACAGGTTTAGGTGTGGTTAATTTATTGGAAGCGATTCGGATTGTTAATCATAAGATTCGTTTTTATCAAGCATCGACATCGGAGATGTTTGGTAAAGTACAAAGTATACCGCAAACTGAAGACACTCCTTTTTATCCTCGCAGTCCTTACGGTGTTGCAAAGTTATATGCGCACTGGATGACAATTAACTATCGTGAAAGCTATGATATTTTTGGGTGCAGTGGTATTTTATTTAATCATGAATCACCATTACGCGGTCAAGAGTTCGTGACGCGTAAAATTACTGATTCAGTTGCTAAAATAAAACTAGGCAAGCTAGATATTTTAGAGCTTGGAAATATAGACGCAAAGCGCGATTGGGGCTATGCTAAAGATTATGTAGAAGGGATGTGGCGGATGCTCCAAGCAGACGAGCCAGATACTTATGTACTTGCTACAAATAGAACTGAAACAGTTCGCGATTTTGTGACTATGGCATTTAAAGCTGTGGATATAAATATTAAATTTGAAGGTAAAGATGAGCAAGAGATTGGCATAG
This sequence comes from Gammaproteobacteria bacterium, assembly GCA_003864535.1. Taxonomy (GTDB): domain Bacteria; phylum Pseudomonadota; class Gammaproteobacteria; order Cardiobacteriales; family Wohlfahrtiimonadaceae; genus BHEQ01. The sequence continues at coordinate 1,135 of BHEQ01000119.1, read as the reverse complement.
ATATTGCGACAAATAAAGTATTAATGCGGATTAATCCAAAATTCTACCGCCCTGCAGAAGTTGAGTTATTAATAGGTAGTGCTGCAAAAGCACAAGAAAAATTAGGCTGGTCACCTAAAACAACGCTAGAAGAGCTCTGTGCGATGATGGTAACTGCTGATATTAAACGCAACCAACAAGGATTCTCCTTCTAATGAAGAAACGAATTTTACTCACAGGCAGCAATGGCTTTACTGGGAGTTATGTAAAAAAAGAATTAGAGATGCAAGGTTATGAGGTGCAAGGCTTAGTCCAAGCAAATCCAGCCGCGAATGAATATGTGTGTGACATTACCAATCCACTTGAAGTAAATACACTTATTGAGAGATTGCGTCCTGATGGCTTAATTCATTTAGCCGCACTTTCTTTTGTTGGACATCCAGATCAACAAGCTTTTTATAAAGTGAATGTATTTGGTACGTTAAACTTACTCGAAGGCTTTAAACAGGCAAATATCACGCCTGATAAAATAATTATTGCAAGTAGCGCTAATATTTATGGTATGCCAGATCTGGAGCTGATTCCTGAAACAACCCAGCCTTCACCGATGAATCATTATGCAATGAGTAAATTAGCGATGGAATATATGGTTAAGTTATGGTTTAACCAATTTAATATTATAATTACAAGGCCGTTTAACTATACTGGTGTAGGGCAAGATGAAAAATTCCTAGTTCCTAAAATTGTCGCTCATTTTAAAGCAAAAAAACCAGAGATTGAATTAGGAAATATTAATGTTTACCGTGAATTTAATGATGTCCGCGATGTTGCTAATGTATATGTAAAACTTTATGAATCAGCAGTTAAATCTGAGATTGTGAATATCTGTTCAGGTCGTTTATATGCCCTAAAAGAGATTATTACGATGATGGAGGAGATCGCAGGTTATTCAATAAATATAAAAATAAATCAAAAATTTGTTAGAGATAATGAGATTGAGAGATTGGGAGGGGACGGGAGCAAGTTAAATAAGTTTATTGATAATAGATCTACTACTAACCTTATAAATACGCTTAATAATATGATTAAATAAAGAAGGGTATATATGTTATTTTTAGAATTTTTTTATAAACCAAGAGACAATAAAACTGTATAT
>BHEQ01000118.1 GCA_003864535.1 Gammaproteobacteria bacterium | reverse complement strand
ATTTACAATAAATGGCAAGTGTGTATAAGAAAAAAAAACAAATTAAACGTGAGTTTAATTTTGAATGGAAAGGGCGTGATAAAAATGGCAAGCTTGTTAATAATATTATGCGAGGTTCATCTCAAGCAGAGGTTCGTGTAGAATTAATAAAGCAAGGCATTCAGCCACTGAGTATGCGCCAAATAAAAAATCAGCGCGGATCTGGTGGGAGTGTTAATACAAAAGATATCATGCTTTTTTCTAGACAAATGGCAACAATGCTCCAAGCAGGTATAGCTATTTCTGAGTCATTAAGTATGCAAGCTGCGGGCTTGAAAAAACTCACAATGCGCAATTTACTTTTAAAAATTAAATTAGAAATTGATTCAGGTAATAATTTTGCAAATGCACTCGGATATTTTCCTGATGTTTTTAGTGAGATGTACCGTGGTTTAGTCACCTCAGGTGAGGAGTCAGGTACTTTAGAAACTGTATTTAAACAGCTTGCTGATTACCTTGAAAGAGTAGAGAAAATAAAATCAACAGTTAAAAAAGCAATGGTTTATCCTTTATCAGTTATTACCTTGGCTTTAGGTATTACGGTGGTTATTTTGCTTTATGTTATACCTGTTTTCCAAGATATGTTTGAATCAGCAGGGATGGAGCTTCCAGGGCTTACTCAGTTTGTGGTTGATATGTCAAATGCTTTGCGTACTTGGACTGCTCTTTTTATCGTCATTAGTGTAATTGTTGGGATAATTATTTTTAATAGAACAGTAATGAAAACGGAGTCTGTCAAAAATTTTATAGCAAAAAAAATATTATCCGTTCCTTTATTTGGGAATTTAATTATATTAAGTAATTGTGCCGCATTTTCTAGAACTTTAGGAACGATGTATCTTGCTGGTACACCAATGATTTCAGCCTTAACCACCGTATCTGGTGCGTGTGGTAATAAGGTATTTAAAGAGGCAGTCTTAAATATTCGTGGCAACGTAGCGATTGGACAGCAGTTAAATTTTGCAATGGCACAAACAAGACTATTTCCTGAAATGGTCGTGCATATGGTCGGGATAGGCGAAAAATCAGGAAATCTTTCTGATATGCTATTTAAAGTATCTGAATTTTTTGAAGAAGAGGTTGAGGCTACCGTGGCAACGATGATGGTTATGATCGAGCCAATTCTTATTGTTGTTTTAGGAGTATTAATTGGTGGCTTAGTTGCGGCGATGTATCTGCCTATCTTTGATATGGCGAGTGCTGCTTAATATGCAAAATATTTTAATAACTTTAGAACCATATCTGTTTATGCTTATGGTTGCCTTTTTAGGTTTATTTGTCGGTAGTTTTTTAAATGTAGTAATTTATCGACTACCAGTAATGTTAGATCAAGAGAATACACATAGTCTTTATGAGTTTTTGCAAGAGAATATTTCTAATAAGAAGAGCTTAGGCTTAAAAGCATTAGATGATGGCTGTCCTGCTTGCACGCATCATTTAACTGTTGAGGATTTAGGCGAAGATCCTACCTTGGCTAAGACGTTTAACATAGCTTGGCCGCCGTCGCAATGCCCATATTGCGGACATAAAATCAAGTTTTATGAAAATATACCACTTATAAGCTACTTCTTTGTTTTATGGGGTAAGTGTAGTTCATGTAAAGTGCCTATATCTTTACGTTATCCATTAGTTGAGTTTGCTACGGCGGTATTGTCAGGATCAATTGCTTGGTATTTTGGTGCAGGGATTGAATGTGCACTTTTCTTGCTTCTATTATGGGGTTTGATTTGTGCCGCGATGATAGACTTTGATCATCAGCTCCTGCCAGATATTTTAACATTACCGTTGATGTGGCTTGGAATTTTAGCTACAGCAACAGGTTACTTAAATCATATAAGCATTACCGAATCTATTCTTGGTGCAGCTTTTGGATACTTATCTTTATGGTCAGTATTTTGGCTGTTTAAGCTCTTATTTAAAAAAGATGGTATGGGTTATGGTGATTTTAAACTACTCGCCTGTCTATGTGCTTGGCTTGGTTTGAGCGCTTTACCAATGATCATTTTATTTGCAAGTTGCACGGCTTCGGTTCTTGGTGGATTATCTATTATACTCTCTAAGCGTGACTCGCAAAAAACGATTCCTTTTGGTCCATATCTTATTGTTGCAGCTTTTATTACCTTATTTGCGGGTGATTATGTTCAGAGCTTGTGGATGAGAATGCTTTAAATAAATATTTTAAATAAATATAGAAAGCCGCCATATTGAAGGCGGCTTTTAAATTAGGTTAGAATTAAAATAATAATTAAAATTAGAAAGCAGGAATTAAAGCACCCTTATAATTTGTTTCAATAAACTCTTTTACTTCAGGAGAATTTAGGGCTTTGACTAATTTCAGAATATTTGCATCATCCTTATTATCTGGGCGAGTTACAATGATATTAGCATAAGGAGAGTCTTGGCTTTCAATGAAAATGGCATCTTTAGTTGGATTTAAATTTGCATCTAGAGCGTAATTAGTATTAATTAGTGCTAAAGCAACCTCGTCAAGTATTTTGGGTAAAGTTGGAGCTTCAACCTCTAAAATAACTAGATTTTTCGGATTGCTTTTAATATCACCAACAGTTGATAAAATATTACTTGGATCTTGGAGCTCAATTATGCCATTTTTATGTAATAAAATTAAAGCCCGTCCACCATTTGTAACATCATTTGGAATAGCGATCTTATCACCATTTTTCAGCTCATCAACGGATTTAATTTTGAGTGAGTAGCTAGCTAATGGCTCAACATGTACTTTAGCAACGCTAACCAAATTAGTTTTATTGGCAAGATTAAATTCATCCAAATAAGGTTGATGTTGCATAAAGTTGCTGTCAATTTCCTTATCAAATACTTGAATATTAGGCTGAACATAATCATTAAATATCATTATATTCAAATCAACACCTTCTTTGGCAAGTATAGGCTTAACAAATTCTAAAATCTCGGCTTGAGGAACAGGGGTTGCGGCAATGCTTAATTTTTGCGCAAAAGCTGTAAAAGGAAGAGCAATAAGCAGGGTTGAGGCAATGATTAAATGACGCATAATAACTCCATAGGAAAATTAAAATAAAATAGTGAATCATAAATAAATTTATAAAATAAATATATAGAACAAATATTAATATTAAGATTGAGTAAATATTAATATTTGAATTTAATATTCTGGATTGATCATACCTAATTATTAATAAATTCCAAAGAACTTTTAGTGCTAAGAATATTCACAACTTTCACAACCACGCAGCAGCTACAGAAGCATTACTTCCGCCATATGCAAAGGGAAGTCTGATTTATATCAAATATTTTATATTTATTTCAATTGCTTTTGCAGGATGAATATGAAATCTTCAAGTTTATGTATCTGTTTGTATTTTCTAACAACTAGCTTTATTTAATAATATCGCAAGCATTGAAGAAATCTAATTTATAGAAGTCACATGTAGAATATAAAAATAAATAAATTACTCAGCAGATAAAGAACCCCTCCCCGCCACCCCTTTACAAGGGATGAGTTCTAAAAGTCGGGATTTAGGGCGGGGAAACATTAACTTAAGAGAGGAGAGATATGTATACATTAATACTGCTGAGCAGTTATTTAAAATTGCAGAACAAATTAAGCAGGTTGGCTGGTAAACTGTGAGCCATATTATTAATAATTCAATTAATAAGTATAGCCAATAGATGCTCTCTATAATTCTTAAGGATATTAAATATGTCACCTATTGCCACTTTACCGCGTTTATTTGGATCATTATTTTATTATGCACCTAATAGTATTAATTTTAATGTGCTCAAACCATTATTATATCAATTGCCTGATTTATTTAATTGGGATGATTTAATAGATATTAAAAAATATACGGATGCTCTTAAAACACAATTAATTGAGGATGATCAAGCTGTGAATCACGCAGCTTTGCAGTATGAATTCTCTCTGCTTTTTGAAGGTCAGGGAGTTATGCGTGTTCCACCTTGGGGATCGGTTTATTTAGATTCTGAAAATAGCTTGATGGGAGAGTCTGCTATTTCTTATCATAATTTTTTGATGGATAATCACTTAAGTTTAGATACAGGCATTAATGAGCCTGAGGATCAATTTGGCTTGATGTTATTGTCCTTTGCAAATTTAATTGAGATAAATAAAGACGATGCAGCAATTGATCTTTTAGAGCAGCATTTTTATCCTTGGGCTTTGCGCTATCTTGATTTATTAATAAGTAGCAATATAAGCGAGTTTTATGCAACTTTAGCTAGAATAATTAAGGCGTATTTAATTCAACTTAAAGAAGATCTTCATTTAATCCCTGTGGTGCTTGAATTAAAATTTTAAACTCACGCGATATTATTAAAATTCTCATTTACCTAAGTAAACTGCGCTTTTAATAATATCACAAGCCTTGAAAAATCTAATTTACAGAAGTGATCTTACATTGAAATAACCCATAAATTATAAAAGGCAATTCTTCCGCTAAGCTCAGCTAAGATAGCTAAACATGTACAGAAAATAAGTAATACGGCTGATAGTGTGGATGATTTCCATGTTTTATTGTAGCTTGATATCGTAATTTTGCCTAAATTAATTCCAACTAAAACAAGCGCAATTGTTAATAACAAGCTTTGACATGCCCAGAGGCTGCTCTGCTCGGCGGTAAGTTTTGGTGCGACACTTTGCAAGAAAGATATATATGATGATTTCATTGCCAAACTTATTAAAGCACCGATAATAAAGCAAATAGAGCCTAATTTTGGCATACCTAACGTTGCGACAAGTAATCCACCTCCAATCAAGCTTGTTAAAAATAAATACAGACCTGTATATTGCGTCGCCCACGTTACGATTGTTTCAATATTATAAACACGTGTGATTGACCAGAGAAAAATTAAGCCAACTATTGCAGCGGCGCAATGGATAATCTTGGATAAATTATGCCATTTATTGATGAGCTTAAATAGGATTGTCAGCATTCCTAATCCAAAAAATAAACCGCTCAAAATAGATTCATTACTCATAGCAGAACGACCGATGCCATAGATAATATTAAATGCTCGCTGTGGCTGTCCCATATGGAGCATACCAATCATAAAACCTATTGTCATTAAACTCATAGCAATTATATTTGCAAATTGATTACGTGCTCGGCTAATTTGGTTAAAGCATAGACTTATCCATGCCAGAATAAATACGGCAACAGCTGTTTGTACTAAAACCGTAAAGAAAACTAAGGGTAATTCGTGCATGGCTTAAACCTCTTTAGGATTTTGAATGCTACCAGTTCTATCACCTTGTGGCTTGGCATTAGGATGAGCTTTAACGATTAAATTAGGACGTGTAAAATGCGGGCTTGGCAAGGGGGCGACCTGCGCCTCAAATTCTCCATATTTCTCACGCAAAATATGCATCTCATCAAAATCAAGCGCATTTTGGGGGCAAGAAAGCACGCAAACTGGTTTTAAGTTTTGCGCAACACGCTCATAACAACCATCACACTTAGTCATTACTTTCTTTTTAAAATCATACTGAGGAGCACCGTAAGGGCAGCGCATCTCGCAAGTTCTACAACCTATACAAATATCTTGATTAACTACAACTAAACCATCTTCTTTGCGCTTGTGCATAGCACCTGTTGGGCAACCAGCTACACAAGTAGGTTCCATACAGTGATTGCACGCGATAGAAAGATAATAATTAAATACATTATTTGTCCATGTTTGACCAGATTGTACCCAGCTGCCACCGCCATACTCATACACACGCCTAAATTTAGGTCCTAGGTCTAAATTTTTCTCATCCTTACAGCTTACTTGGCAGGTTTTACAACCTGTACATTTTGATGAGTCTACAAAAAATCCATATTGTGTCATCTCTAATCACCTTAATTTGTTTTATATTGCTTTAATCGCGACTAAATTTGTATGTTGCGGATTAGCTTTGGCTAATACAGTTGGGCGCAAGCTTGTGAGCCGATTAATACAGCCACCAATATCAATACCTTGTTCATCTTTTTTACTCCAGACACCTTCTGGTATTGCCACAACTCCAGGTAAAATACGCTGTGTTATTTTTGCAGGCATATGAATTTTACCGCGATCATTATAGATTTCGATTTTATTTCCTTGTTTTATATTATATCTTTGTGCATCAATTGGATTAATCCAGACCTCATCTGGCGCCGCCTCTTGGAGTTGAGCGACATTAGGATAGGTTGAATGGACGTGACCTTTGGTGTGAAAGCCTATCATTTGTAAGGGATATTTAGCTAAAGCTTGATGATCTTCAATCCCTTCTATCGCGGCGGCATAAGCAGGAATAGGTGATAGTGTATCTCCTTCTGCAAACGTCAATTTTTTAGCAAGTTCTGCTAATGCGCTTGAATATATCTC
>BHEQ01000117.1 GCA_003864535.1 Gammaproteobacteria bacterium | reverse complement strand
GATTCAAAATGGCTCGATAATTTATCAAGCCGCGTATTTTATACTTATTTAGAAGCTAAAGATAAAACAAATCAAGAAAATTTACCGTTACGCCCCCGTCATCATCTTGGCGCATCTGCGGATTTTCAGATTAATGAGCAACATAATCTATATGCTGATATAAACTATTATAGCCAAAGAGATACATCATCTTATCAAAATTATAAAGTAGTTAAAGTTAAGCTAGACGCTTATTTCCTCAGTAATATTGCGTATACCTATCAATATAAAAAAGGAATTGCTGTAACTGCGAAACTTAATAATATTTTTAATAAAGAGTATGAAACCGCTCTAGGTTACGGGCAAAAAGGGCGTAATGGCTCTCTTGCATTGCGTTTAGATTTTTAAAATAGCTAGTTATAGCTAAATAAAGCCCATAAACTAAATATTTATGGGCTTTATTTATGGGCTTTTATTTTTTACTTATGCTTTTTTATAAATTGCATCTAAAAACCTAGCTTTCTCATTTTTAGCTAGATCAATACGAGTTAGAGTTTCATTGAGTAAGATAGGTGCTATTTGCTCATTAATGCTCACACCAGCGATTTATCATTTGCGCTATCGTCTTGTCTTTAACCACAAAGTATATACAATTTTTTTTTAATGCTTTACAAATTTTTATTTTCCATTAACAATAGGCTTCGCATTTTGATACCTAATCGATTGATTAATTAATTGATTAGGTAAGGGAAGACAGTGTAACTCTGTCGCGGGCCCGCCGCTGTAAATGGGGACGAACGTTATATATCTCACTTAAAGTTCTATGTAAATGTACTTTTGGGAAGGGTTAACTAGTAGGCTAATCCATGAGTCAGAAGACCGATCAATTGCGTCCACCACTTTATCCACACCCCCGAGGAATGGGGTTTAAGGAGCTTCTTATGCGTACTGCTATCTTTTCACGCCAGCTTGTGCTTGGCGAATGTCTATCTTCACTTACTTTGCCTTCATTTGCCTATGATACGAAGGAGGAGGATGACTGTATTTTTTTGGCAAATAAAATAGAAGTTGCCGCAAATAGAATTGAAGTCCCCTTTACAAATTTTTATTTCCCATCAACAACAGGTCTCGGCTTTTGATAATTAATTAATTGATTGATTGATTAATTAGATAAGGGAAGACAGTGTAACTCTGTCGCTGACCTGCCGTTGTAAATGGGGACGAACGTTATATCTCACTTAAAGCTCTATGTGGGGACTTCTATAAATTAGATTTTTCAATGATTACGATATTATTAAAAGCGCATTTTACTTAGGTAAATGAGTGTTTTAATAATATCTTGTCAGCTGAAAAAGTAACTAATAGATGTGCCCATGTAAATGTACTTTTGGTAAGGGTTAACTAGTAGGCTAATTTATCCACATCCCAAGGAATGGGGTTTTAGGAGTTTTTATGCGTACTGCTATTTTTTCGCGCCAGCTTGTGCTTGGTGCATGTCTATCTTCACTTACTTTGTCTTCATTTGCTTATGCTAAGGATGCTAAGGATGATGATGATGATAAGAATGATGATTATGTTTTTTTGGCAAATAAAATAGAAGTTGCCGCTAATAGAATTGGCGCAAGCACGGTTGTTATTGATGCCAAACAAATTGATAATTCACATAAAAGTGATATTACCAGTTTACTTAAAAACAACACAGGGATTGATATAACTGAAACTGGGGCAAATAGCAGCAAGGGCGTGATGATTCGTGGTGCTAGTTCCAATCATACTTTAGTAATGATAGATGGCATTATTGTGAATGATCCTATGTCTGCTGGAAGGAGCTTTAATTTTGGCAATTTAAATACTGCGGATATTGAACGCATTGAAATCCTCAAAGGTCCTCAAAGCACTCTTTATGGCTCTGATGCGATGGGAGGGGTGATTCAGATTTTCACTAAAAAAGGCTCTAAAGCAAATGGTGGTAAGCCTGTAACATCAATTACACTCGAAGGCGGAAGTTATGGCTTTAACTCACAATCTATCCACACTAGCGGCGCGACAGATAAACTAAATTATGCCTTTGGTGCTAATCATATGCATGAACAAGGTATTTCAGCGGCATCTGAACGTTTAGGTAATACAGAAAAAGATCCCCATACAATTGACTCAGCGATGCTTAATTTAAGCTATACACCAATAGATCTTTTATTATTTGATCTAAACATCCGTCACTTAAATAGTCGCTTAAATTATGATCAAAAAGCGGGTAAAGATGGTGATGGCAATCTTTGGGGGAAAACAAGACAAACCAATGCAAGAGTGAGTGTAACTGCTTTTTTATGGGAGGATAAGCTTGTGTCTTCCTTAAGTTTTGATAAAAATATAACTAACCGCTTAGACACTACAGGAAAAATGTTCAAAAAGCCAATAGAAAACACATCAGATAGCTCATTTAGAGGGCAGACACGCACATGGTCACAAAAGAATATTCTCACTCTTCATCCTGATTTTCAATCAATTTTTGGCTTTAATCATTTAACTGAAATTGGGAGTTCTTATTCTAATTATGATGGACAATACGCGAGTAAGAGCGTGTTTGAAAAGCAAGAACAAACAACACAGTCAGCTTATTTTGATCAGCAACTGAATTTTGAAGAGCGCTTTTTTAACACGATAGGCGCAAGAATCGACAGGATTAAACAACCTAAAAATCAAGAAGATAAAGCAACACAAGTTAGCGCAAAAACCTACCGCTTAAGCTCACGTTTTAATATAAATGACTCATTCTCCGTTAAAGCAAGTTACGGCACAGGCTTTAAATCGCCGACTTTATTCCAGCGTTACGAGCCAAGATATGGGAATATTGAGCTTGAACCTGAGAAAAACAAAGGCTTTGATGCAGGCTTTATTTTTAAATTTGAGCAACATGTTTTTGCAACAACTTATTTTGATAATAAATTTAAGAATTTAATTGAGTATAATCGCAAAGATTTTAAATATTATAATCTAGCGCGGGCGCGGATGCGTGGTGTTGAGGTAAGCGCGGATTCACAATGGCTCGATAAGCTATCAAGCCGCATATTTTATACTTATTTAGAAGCTAAAGATAAAACAAATCAAAAAAATCTATTGTCACGCCCCCGCCATCATCTTGGCGCATCTGCGGATTTTCAGATCAATGAGAAACATAATCTATATGCTGATATAAATTATTATAGCCAAAGAGATACATCAACCGTTAAGTTAGACGCTTATTTTCTCAGCAATATCGCGTATACATATCAATATAAAAAAGGAGTTGCCTTAACTGCCAAACTTAATAATATCTTTGATAAAGAGTACGAAACCGCCTTAGGTTACGGGCAAAAAGGACGCAATGGCTCTCTTGGATTGCGTTTAGATTTTTAACTTGATAAAAATTATTTGGTTACGCATAATACCTAATTATATATAGATAACTTGTCAAATAAAAAAAGGGGAAATTATGATAAATTCTTCACTCTCTGTAGCTAATTTTTTTGTCGAAAAATCTCTTGAGACTGGAGTTGAGCTAACGCCAATGAAAGTTATCAAGATGGTTTATATTGCTCATGGTTGGTATTTAGCCAATACAAATGAACCACTTATAAATGAAGGAGTGCAAGCTTGGAAGTTTGGCCCTGTAATAGAAACGGTTTATCAGCAATTTAGCAGCTTTCGAGATTCTCAAATAACAAGGATGGCACAAACTACAGTAAGGAATGCTGATAATAGTTTTTCTGAGCTTACCCCAACTCTGTCGGATGATCGTTTAAGAACGTTTCTTTCAAGTGTGTGGGATGCATATTCAAAATATAGTGGATGGCAGTTAAGTGCGCTTACTCATGAAAAAGGGACTCCTTGGGATGAGACATGGAATAAACATGGTCAACATAATGCACGAGGGGCTTTAATTCCAAATGATGTAATCAAAGCTCATTACCTTTTAAAAATGAAAAATAACTAATATGAGCCCTTCATTATCAAATAAACCTCTTAGAGTCGAAAGCCCTATAAATGTCCCGAATGAATCCTCTTCTGAGGCATCTGCAAAGGAGGAGCTACGTGACTTAATTTTATGGATGAGGTCGCAAAACAATCAATAAGAACTTGTCAGCTTAAAAAGCACAAATAGATGTGCACTTATGTAATTTAAGATAGGCTATTTGCAATGATAATAAGTAGTAGCACCAGTAAATTCGCACAATTAAATAAAGTCCCCAAAATGGCATATATATGTTTGCTCTTTTTTTCTTTCCAGCCAGAAATACCTAAAATCAAACCAACAATTGGACCAACAAAACAAAGTAATAGTATAGCGCCCCAAATTGTTAAGATATCTTCATCAGGAATGTAGTTGGTCTCACGTATAACTAACATTACAACAATATTGATCAAAAACAGGGTGATACAGCTAATAGCAATAATAAAAGAGGCAATCCCTAGGTCTGAATGTTGTATAGGTGTATTTTCGAGTACAGCTTGGCTGGGTATGTGGCTACTAAATTTGTTGCTTAGCTCTGATTGCTCCAACATATCAATCGCTTCTTGCAATGATTTTTTGCTTCTCATATCTAATTTATATTTAACTTTATCTGTCGTAACTGTAATTAATCTACCACTCATTAAAGAATTGCTGGATTCTATGCTTTTTACATCACTTATATTACCGAGTATTCTGTTCTTTTTACTTTTCATTAATATAAAACAAAAAATACCAAAGAGGAATATGGTAATTAGATTTAACTTTTGTTCAAAACGCACTACATTATCTTCTATAATAATTTTAGAAACACATCTAAAAAGCTTAATTCTCATAATAAAATTCCATGTTAAAAATATACTGGTAGTATTCTTAATATTAACCTTTTATATAAGGATAATATTACTGTTTGTTGGTTCAGCGCGTGATGATTGTTTCTGGGGTGTTCATGTGAAAAACCATATAAAAAGCAAGAGTATAAACAACTCAAATAAAAAATGTATGTATATTTTAAGCTAAGACGAGCCGCAAAACCGATGCGCTTGATGGCAGGATATTAATACTCATTTATCTAATTAAGCCGCGCTTTTAATAGTATCGCAAGTTTCGATAAATCTAATTTATAGCTACTAATATAAAGCCCATAAACTAAACACTTATGGGCTTTTATTTGTTACTTATGCTTTTTTATAAATTGCATCTAACAATTTAGCTCTCTCATCTTCAGTTAGATCAATACGAGTTAGAGTTTCATTGAGTAAGATAGGTGCTGTTTGCTCATTAATGCTTACACCTAAGGCATATACTTTTGTAGGATCGGTAGTTGGAACTATTAAAACCCCACCTTCTTTTTTTTCTTTAAATGTCGCAAAATATTTCTGCGTAACTTGATTGATTGACCAAGTATACTCAACTGTATTTACACCATAAATTGACTTAGAACTTACTGGAACAAGAACAGGATATAATCTGTTGTCATTGATGCTCTTTAGTAATTGATGCATCCTTTTTATATTCCTAGATCCAGTGATAATGGAAATCCCCAAAAAAAGAATCAATCCAAAACAGATGGCTAGCAAAATACTACGACTTATCATTTTATCTATAGCTAGGTCTATCGTTAATAAATCAGGATTATCTCTAGAGGCTATTGCGCTCACCGAATAATCATCTAATTTAATATCAATGAAAAAAATGCTCCGCTCAATTTCTTTACCTCGATACTTCAAAGTGATATCGCAATGTGTAAATATAAGCACTTGAGAGCTACATTTTCCATCAATATAGGCATTCACTTCAACTGGATTTTTTGAAATTTCATAATCATGAATTAATCCAGGCAGACCAAGGTACGGAATCAGAAATAAAAGTAATAAGACAATAATTCCAATAACAATAGCTATTTTAGGACTTACTGCCATGACTTTAGTAACATTTAAAGGGCGCGTAGGGAATTGTGCAATGATCGCTTCAGGGGTGTTCATGTGAAAAATCCTATAAAAAGCAAGAGTATAAACAAATCAAATGAAAAATGTGTGTATGTTTTAAGCTAAGACGTGCCGCAAAACCGATGCGCTTGATGGCAGGATATTAATACTCATTTATCTAATTAAGCCGCGCTTTTAATAGTATCGCAAGTTTCGATAAATCTAATTTATAGCTACTAATATAAAGCCCATAAACTAAACACTTATGGGCTTTTATTTGTTACTTATGCTTTTTTATAAATTGCATCTAGCAATTTAGCTCTCTCATCTTCAGTTAGATCAATACGAGTTAGAGTTTCATTGAGTAAGATAGGTGCTGTTTGCTCATTAATGCTTACACCTAAGGCATATACTTTTGTAGGATCGGTAGTTGGAACTATTAAAACCCCACCTTCTTTTTTCTCTGTAAATGTCGCAAAATATTTTTGCGTAACTTGATTGATTGACCAAGTATACTCAACTGTATTTACACCA
>BHEQ01000116.1 GCA_003864535.1 Gammaproteobacteria bacterium | reverse complement strand
TAGTTATATCTTTTATTTATATAAATTTATTTAATATATAATCAGCTATTTATTTATTTTTTGATGATATTGCTTTGATGTTTCTAGGTGATTGTTAGGAGAAATAAATTATACTTAAAGTAGATTAATATTAAAAAGCATATCAATTCATATAAAAATAGATTAGTATCAAAAAAGATACTAGAATTTAAATTACACGCAGCATTGCTAATAATTTTAGCTAAAAAACATTCATAGAAATGCCTTTTAGTATCGTTAACTTAACCTTAAACTAATGTTCCATTAATAAATAGTATGAAATTAGGAGAGTAGTTATGACAGATGAAAATGAGATAAAATCAGATAAAGTAACAAGTTACGGTTGGAAAGCATTGGCAGGTTCTACAGTTGGTTATGCAATGGATGGCTTTGATCTATTAATTTTAGGTTTTATGCTTAGTGCTATTTCCGCAGATTTAGGTTTAACAAAAGGTGAGGCTGGCTCTTTAGTGACTTGGACGCTAATTGGTGCGGTATTTGGCGGCATTATTTTTGGTGCGTTAAGTGACCAATATGGGCGTATTAGAGTCTTAACATGGACGATTGTTTTATTCGCTGTTTTTACAGGTTTATGTGCTTTTGCCCAAGGTTATTGGGATTTGCTAATTTATAGAACAATTGCAGGGGTTGGTTTAGGTGGTGAGTTTGGAATTGGAATGGCCTTAGCTGCTGAGGCTTGGCCTGCAAGTAAACGTGCTCGCGCCTCATCCTATGTTGCTTTAGGCTGGCAAACAGGCGTGCTCGCCGCAGCATTATTAACGCCTTTATTATTGCCTTATATTGGTTGGCGCGGAATGTTTATTGTTGGCGTGCTCCCTGCATTTGCCGCATGGTTTATCCGAAATAAATTACATGAACCTGAGGTTTTTGTAAAAAGCACGGCTAAAAAACTGCCGATCTTAGAGTCATTTCGGCTCTTAGTGAAAGATAAAGCGACCGCCAAAATAAGTGCGGGGATTGTGATTTTGTGTTCAGTCCAAAATTTTGGGTATTACGGAATTATGATTTGGATGCCAGGATTTTTATCAGATAAACTTGGATTTAATCTAACTAAATCATCTTTATGGACGGCGGTAACTGTTTTAGGAATGATGACGGGTATTTGGGTATTTGGGCATCTAGCCGATAAAATTGGACGCAAACCCAGCTTTTTGATTTTCCAAGTAGGTGCAGTGATCATGGTTTTAGTCTATTCTCAATTATCTGATCCAAATATCATGCTCTGGAGTGGTGCACTCATGGGTTTATTTGTCAATGGAATGTTAGGTGGATATGGAGCGTTAATCTCGGAGGCTTACCAAACGAAAGCGCGTGCAACTGCTCAAAATGTGCTCTTTAATATTGGACGTGGCGTGGGTGGATTTGGTCCTGTGGTCGTGGGCGCATTAGCGATGGCGTATTCATTTCAGTTTGCGATTGCTTTATTAGCGGCAATTTATGTAATTGATATAATTGCGACTATCTTTTTAGTTCCCGAACTAAAAGGGACGCAATTAAAATGAATAAAGCTATAAAAATAACAGAGGTTTCTCCAATCATTAAAGTAAGGAGTTACCGCTGCCATGTTACTCAGAATAAATGGGTTAATTCACGCTATAAGCACTTGTGTTTAACAAGTGAGAACATTGATTTTGCAAGCATGACCCAAGCTGGGCAGTTTTATCAATTAAAATGTCCGCAGACTAATGATTTAAATCCTTTTTTACTCAGACCAATGAGTGTCTACAGCTTAGGAGCTTCTCAAAATAATCAAGATAAAAATCAAATTGAGTTTTTATATAATGTGATGGGATTGGGTACACAAGCCTTATCAAGCTTAGTAATTGATGCACCAATGGATATTGTTGGACCTTTAGGGAATTCATTTTATTTTAAACCAAGTTTTAAGAAGATTTTATTGATTGTGCGCGGTGTTGGACTAGCTACGCTTGCGCCCTTGTTAAAACAGGCGTATCAACATAATATTGGGATAAATGTAATTATGTCTGCGCGTCACCAAGATGATTTAATGCAAGACCAATTTCTGCAAGGCATTGATCTTAATGAAAGCTATGCCAAAATGCATTTAAATGTACATTGTTTATATGATAGTGATGGTAGCTCATCTATGGAAACGCTTGAGACTTTGGTGAGCCATATTTTAAAAACAAATACGATTGATGCACTATATACCTGTGGGTCTGAACGGATTTTAATGCTTTTGCAGAAATTATTGATTAATTATCCAGATATTTGTGCAGAAGTAGCTTTAGAACAACGCATGGCTTGCGGTATGGGTGTTTGTCTATCTTGTGTGAAATTATTTCGCACTCAAGATGGAGAAACCAAATTTAGGCGCATCTGTCGTGATGGTCCTATTTTTCCTATTTCTGAGGTGGCATATTTTGGCTAACTTAGCGGTTAAAATTGGCAGCTTAGTGCTGCGCAATCCAGTGATGCCAGCCTCGGGCTGTTTTGCTATTGAATATCAAGAAGCGCTTAATCTAAATAACTTAGGCGCATTAGTACTTAAAAGCGTCTCACCTAAAATACGTTCAGGCAATCCAACGCCAAGAGTTGCTGAAACGCATGGTGGAATGCTAAATTCAATTGGAATACCAAGCAATGGCTTAGATCATTATATTGAGCATATACTCCCAGCTTATACTTTGTTTGATTCCCCTGTGATTGCATCAGTGTCAGCAGATACTGTCGAGGAATTTGCACTGGCATGTCAGCGTTTATCCTTAACAAATATAAGTGCAATTGAGGCAAATATTTCTTGCCCTAATTTGGAGGCTGATGGCATGGCATTCGCGATGAGCGCAGCGACAACTTATCAGGTTGTAAGCGCAATACGGCGTTATACGGATCATCCCCTTTGGGTTAAACTCACACCAAATGCTGCCAATATTGCGCTAATTGCAAAAGCAGCGCAGGAGGCTGGGGCTGATGCTATTGTGATGGGAAATACAATTTTAGGTATGGCAATTGATATTCACTCACGCATGCCTAAATTAGGTAATGTAATGGGAGGATTATCAGGCCCTGCGATTAAACCTATTGCGCTGCGTTTAGTTCATCAATGTTACCGTGCGGTGCGCATTCCTATTATTGGATGTGGCGGCATTAGTAGTGCTGCTGATGTAATTGAATTTATGCTTGCAGGTGCTAGCGCTATCCAAGTTGGGACAGCATCTTTTCTAGATCCTTGCGTGATCCAAAAAATTATTGACGGAGTTGATTCTTATTGTGAGCAAATGAATATTAATGATGTACGAGATTTAATTGGTCAAGTCGTACAAGATCCGCAACTTACAGATAGATGGTTACGTTTTGCTCAACAATCAGGTTAAATCTATAAATTAGATTTTTCAAGGCTTGCGATTTTGTTAAAAGCATAAATAGATATGCCCTTATCAAGGATTACTTATGAAAATACTTCAAACATTAGAAGTCGAGATGCAAAACTCTCCTGTTGAGGGCTTAAGTTATATAGCCCAGAGCTTATTTGATGATATTAGAGCCTTATCTGAAGGTGAGATAGGCATAACGCGTGCAAGTTATGGTGAGGGTGAATCGCGCCTTGCAACTTTTTTAAGCGAATTTGCACAAGCGAATGGATTAGAGGTTAAAACAGATCGAGCAGCTAATCTTCATTTTTCATTGCCAAAAAATAAATCAAATAAATCAAGCAACTCAAATACAGCATCAATTTGGTGTGGATCACATTTAGATTCTGTACCACAAGGTGGAAATTATGATGGCTTAGCGGGTATTATTGCAGGATTGCTATGCTTAATTGCACAAAAAGAATCATCGCAAATAAGTTTTTATTCTTTAAATGTTGTAGCGTTAAGGGGAGAGGAAAGTGCATGGTTTGGCAAAGCTTATTTAGGCTCTAGCGCTTTATTTGGAAAACTTAATGCTCAAGATTTAGATTTAACCCAAGCTCATACTGGTTTGAGCTTAAAAGAATGTATGCAAGCTACAGGTGCGGATATTGATGCAATTTTAAACCAAGAATGTTTGATTGATTTAAGCCAGATACACGCGTACCTTGAACTGCATATTGAGCAAGGACCTGTGATGATCAAGAAAAACATCCCAGTTGCGGTCGTCTCAGGCTTACGTGGTAATGTGCGTCATAGTCGGATTCGTTGTTATGGTGTTGCTGGGCATTCTGGAGTTGTTCCAAAAGAATTAAGACACGACGTGGTATTTGCGGTAGCGAACTTAATCATGAAAATAGATAAATATTGGCAAGAATTATTAAATCAAGGTGCTGATTTAGTGGTAACCATAGGGATTATAACGACCGATGTGAATGAGCATGCAATAACGAAGATACCTGATAAATTATCATTTAGTTGCGATATAAGAAGTCAAGATGATGCAACATTGAACTTATTTCATCAATTTATTAAAAATGAGTGTGCCACAATTGCGAATGAATCCGTTGTGAATGGACTTTTACCTATGACAGGCATTCGGTTTGAATTTGATCGAGCAATTAAAACCGCACCTGCATTAATGAGCCCTGATGTAATTGAGCATTTATTAAAATGCTGCACTAAACAAGGATTAGCAGCGCAGCTAATGCCAAGTGGTGCAGGACACGATGCTGCCTTATTTGCAGGTGCTGGTATTCCAACTGGAATGCTATTTATACGTAATCAAAATGGCTCGCATAATCCAGATGAGACGCTGGAAATGGATGACTTTATGCAAGGTGTAGCTGTGCTTTATGCGGCACTTATTAACTTCTATTAAATAATAATCTCACGTACAATAGCTTTTTTATGCTTATAAAAGTGATTGATAGATGATTGATGGGATATCCACATTTGAATCAAAGTTTGACTATACTGGGCTGGGTCTGCGTTTACGCGCATATAGGATGGGAGCTGCGTTACAAGCTGAAGATGTTGCACAAAAATTAGGTTTGTCGCGTGCCGTCATATACCGAATGGAGAAAGGTGAGATTTTTAAAATTGAAACGCTTGAACGTTTAGCCCAATTATTTAATGTCTCAATTGCATCTTTATTGGGTGTAGAAGTTGAGTATTATGCAAATGTGATTAGTTTTTTTGAACGTATGCGCCAACTTGAGGTTGATTCAAAACGGATTATGGCGCATTTTTCTCCTATTTCATTATTATTAAGCTCAGACCAATATATTGATTATTTAAATAATATGTTGCAAGAGTCATTACCAAGATCATTAAATCCAGAATCATCCAAATCAAATGATTATATGCTTGAGATTAACCAAGCATTAGAGATTATCAAACAGCGTAAAGAATTTTTTAAGCAACATTCTCCTCATATCATTAGTTTAGTAGGATTGCGTGATTTAACACAGTTAATCCAAACAGGCTTAGTTGGACGCTTAGATTTATCTTTAGCCACTCAATCTGAACGTATTCAAGCTGCAAGGCATGAAGTTGAAAACATTGCGAAGCTAATGGAGCAAGAAATGATGCATATTCAAATTGGTTTAGTTGATGATGTTATGCCATCTTCTAATTTTCAGATTTTTGTCGGCGCAACAACATCTATTTTGGCGGTAAGCTCTTTTGAGTTTGGCGTTTTACCTAATATTCGTAATGGTATAGCAACAATTACAGCATCCCCAGAAGCGGTAAGACATTATGAGGCAATGATGAGCAGATTATGGAATAATGCAGAAAAAGGCAAAGTAGGTGCAAAACGATTGCGTAAATTGTTAGCATAAGGTGACTTCTATTAATTAGATTTTTCAATGCTTGAGATTTTATTAAAAGCGGCGTAACGCAGAAAAAGCACAGATAGATGTTCCCATAATTATTATTTTTAGTCATTTCACAAAGGAAGATAAAATGAATTTTCAAGAAATTGCCACAGAGTTTAAAGAATCTGCGCCAGGAACAGATAGTTTTAAGCGTTTGTATAAAAGTTGCTTTGAAATAATGCTGCTTGATCCATCCAATGCGAGTTTATATTTTGTGATTGGTATTGCATCTCAAGCGTATGTTGTGCGTTATGAAGATCAAGCAATTTCTAATGAATTTGCAGAAAAATCAAAAAAGACTTTGGATATATTTATTGATAAAATTTTGATAGCATTAAAATCAGATAACGAACAAAAGATTCTTATTTTAAATGAAATCACCAGTCACTACCAATTAAACAATAATGATTTTTAAGAAAATTATAGGAGAAAATACAAATGCCAAACCAGATTATTGCCCAATTAGAAAAAACCTTACTTGAGCGCAAAAGTGCCGCGCCTGAGAATTCTTACGTTGCCGCCTTACATCAGCAAGGTTTAGATAAAATTTTAAAAAAAGTAATTGAAGAAGCAGGTGAAACTCTCATGGCTGCTAAAGATTATGATCATCTTCACAATCAAGAAAATGCGGCGCATGTTGTTTATG
>BHEQ01000115.1 GCA_003864535.1 Gammaproteobacteria bacterium | reverse complement strand
GTTCCAAGTATAGATCAATTTATAAAAATAATGGAAGAGCGACTTAATTCTGCTAAATTTACCAAAGTAGAGGGGAGCTCTGATGAACTAATTATGACGGTGATACAACAGCAAGGAGTACTTTCTGTCTACGAATCATGTCGTATCCTTCTTGGACCAACAATGATCTCGGTCTGTGCTGTTGTACCAACAGTTAACGACACCAGTGAGGCTGATGCTATCGTGAAAAGCATTAAGTTCTCTAAAGTTTCTAAAAAAGAATAATATGCATTCTTAATACATGGGCTTAGTATGATATGTTACTTGGTTTATGTTAATTGGTTAGATTAAGTTTATCCAAACTTAATAATTTTACCTTTATCATCGTTACAGCTTTAATTATTTCGCCATTAAATAGTGCCTTAAGCGGCAATAACGCCGCTTTAATATCACGATTATATAAACTCCAACTAATACCGATTGATAACGGATCATCTACTTGTGCCAACATCGCCGAATTGCGGCGATTGCGAGACCGTGTTCGCTGCTCACAAATACTCTTTAAATCCATTCCAAGCCCATATAATCACAAGGTAAAGATTGGCTAATACTTATATTTAGGTCAAATTAAGTTAAATTGTTTCTTATATTATTTGTTTTTTACAGTAAGATCTTCCGAGATTTTTTTATTAAAACATTTAAATCATATAAATAAACTACTCTACAACAGGACTATAATATGAACCCTTTAGTTTCAGATCTTAACTCGTTAAATGAAATGGTTGGGCGTGTTAAAACAGCTCAGCTTGAGTATGCTACTTTTTCGCAAGAACAGGTTGATATAATTTTTAGAGCAGCCTCACTTGCTGCTAATAATGCCCGGATATCTTTAGCGGTGGAGGCGGTTGAAGAGTCTGGTATGGGCATAGTTGAAGACAAAGTTATCAAGAATCATTTTGCTTCTGAGTTTATCTATAATAAATATAAGGATGAAAAAACTTGCGGCATTTTAGAAGAAAATGAAACATTTGGTACATTTGTTGTGGCTGAACCTGTTGGGCTTATTTGTGGAATTATCCCGACAACTAATCCAACTTCAACTACGATTTTTAAAGCCTTAATCTCACTGAAAACACGCAATGGGATTGTATTTTCCCCTCATCCACGCGCGGTTAATTCATCTAATCGGGCTGCAAAAATTATTTTAGAAGCTGCAATTAAAGCAGGTGCTCCGCGCGATATTATCGGCTGGATTGATGTGCCATCGGTTGAATTATCCAATGCGTTAATGCGGCATCCTGATATTAATCTTATTTTAGCAACAGGCGGACCTGGCATGGTTAAAGCTGCCTATTCATCAGGCAAGCCCGCGATTGGCGTAGGTGCTGGTAATGTCCCTGTGGTGATTGATGAAACTGCTGATATTAAACGCACGGTTGCTTCTATATTAATGAGCAAAACCTTTGATAATGGCGTTGTGTGCGCCTCTGAGCAGGCGGTGATTGTTGTTGATAGCGTATATGAAGAGGTTAGGGAACGTTTTGCCTCGCATAAAGCGCATATATTATCTGCGGTTGATGCCGATAAAGTTCGCGCGATTCTCTTGATAAATGGCAATCTTAATGCAGATATTGTGGGGCAAGCGGCAACTAAAATTGCAGCTATGGCTTGCGTTGATGTCCCATCTGATACGCAAATTTTAATTGGCGAGGGCGGGAATAGCATTCGGGCTAGTGATGCTTTTTGTCATGAAAAACTCTCTCCAACTCTTGGAATGTATCGCGCGAGCAGTTTTGAAAATGCAGTAGCGATGGCGCATGATATGGTAACTTTAGGTGGGATTGGGCATACATCTGTACTTTATACTAATCAAGATTTACATAAAGATCGGATCGCATATTTTGGCAATAAAATGAAAACCGCGCGTATTTTAGTGAATATGCCAAGCTCGCATGGCGGTATTGGGGACTTATATAATTTTAATGTAGCCCCTTCATTAACTTTGGGTTGTGGCTCTTGGGGCGGCAATTCAATTTCAGAGAATGTCGGGCCGAAACATCTTATTAACAAAAAAACCGTTGCAAAGAGAGCTGAGAATATGTTGTGGCATAAATTACCTAAATCTATTTATTTTAGGCGTGGTTGCCTACCTATTGCTCTATCTGACCTTAAAGGCAAGAAGCGTGCTTTTATCGTGACAGATCGCTATTTATTTAATAATGGTTATGTTGATCAGGTTATGCAATTATTAAAAGATCAACATATGGAAGTTGAAGTATTTCATGAGGTTGAGGCTGATCCTACCGTCTCTATCGCGCAAAAAGGGGCGAAAGCGATGCAAAACTTCAATCCTGATGTGATTATTGCCTTAGGTGGCGGTTCACCTATGGACGCTGCGAAAATAATGTGGGTTTTATATGAGCATCCTGATGTCCATTTTGAAGAGCTTGCAATGCGCTTTATGGACATTCGCAAACGTATTTATACTTTTCCTAAAATGGGTAAAAAAGCAGAGCTTGTCTGTATTACCACAACCTCAGGCACAGGTTCTGAAGTAACCCCGTTTGCGGTGGTAACTGATGATAAAACTGGCATGAAATACCCACTTGCTGATTATGAACTAACTCCTAATATGGCAATAGTTGATGCAAATCTAGTGATGAATATGCCAAAATCTTTAACCGCATTTGGTGGTTATGATGCGGTAACTCACGCTCTTGAGGCTTATGTGTCTGTTTTAGCAAATGAATATTCAGATGGGCAAGCACTTCAAGCACTTAAAATTCTAAAAGAATATTTACCTGCAAGTTATACACATGGAGCCGCGGATCCGATTGCGCGGGAGAAAGTGCATAATGCCGCAACTATTGCAGGCATTGCCTTTGCAAATGCATTTTTAGGTGTTTGTCATTCGATGGCGCATAAATTAGGCGCGGAATTTCATATTCCACACGGTTTAGCTAATGCCTTATTAATTACAAATGTCATCCGTTACAACGCTAATGATAATCCAACCAAACAAACGGCGTTCTCGCAATATGATCGCCCTCAAGCACGGCGCCGTTATGCTGAAATTGCTGATCATCTAGGTTTAACAAAAGATTCTGATCGCACTACAACTAAGATTGAGGCCTTACTTGCATGGCTTGAGCAATTAAAAATTGATTTAGATATTCCAACGTCAATAGCCGCAGCTGGGATCACTGAAAATGATTTTCTAAGTAAAGTGGATAATTTAGCGATCGAGGCATTTGATGATCAATGCACTGGCGCAAATCCACGTTATCCTTTAATTTCAGAGTTAAAAGCTGTTTTACTTGCATCTTTTTATGGACATGAATTTACAGAAGAAACCGCTAAATAAATTGTAACTTAAGTCTTCTGTTGTATATGATATTTTAGATATACTTTACTCAGATCATAAAAATCCCCCTTAACAAGGGGATTTTTAGCGCATAAATTAGAGAGCCGCATGTGCATTACTGCTGGGATTAATCAAAAAAACAGCTTAATGCCTCAGTCCCTAAAATATCATGTGCTTTAAGCCCTATCCATAATTTAGGAATAAGTTTAAGGTTTATATCAATATTATTATCTAGATTATGATTTATATTATGATCAGTATTGTTATTGATTTCATTGATAATCATCTCTTGCCTTTTGGCGCGTTCACTCCAAAATACATCAGTTTGATTTAGATCCATCACTTGATTGATAATAACGCCTGCACACGGCATTTTATAACGTTGCAAACTAGCAAGCGTCCGCTTGGTTTCAAATAATGGCAGTGCCTCAGGGATCATTACCAATATAATTGCAGTAAGTTTTGGATCATGCAATATTATATTGGCATCATAAAATAATTTTTTACGTTTTTCTAATACTTGCACCGCATTATCCCAACGCTTGAGCTTATCTTTGGCAAAAGGATTATGCGTTTGTGCACCTTCTTGTTCGCTATCTTCTCTCCAGAAAGATTGGGCGGCATCGCGGGCCTTATTTTGCTTGTGCTGCTGCGCTAATAAGCCATCAGTCCATGCCGACATACTTGCAGGCAAGGTTAACAGGCGCAAAGTGTGTCCTGTTGGCGCGGTATCAAAGATGATATGTTCAAAGCCCATACTTGCATAGTTAACAAGGTAACGACAAATGTATTCAAGTAATGCAGCCTCTTGCGCTCCTGGTGCTTCAAGTGCTAGTTCAAGATGCTGTTTTAAGCGTGTGTGCATTTCAGGTTTGGCATAATCAAAAAGAGTTGCTTGCACCTGAGCAAAATGCTCAATGAGAATGCGTTCAGGATCGAGCTCTAATGCGGATAAATTAGGCATAATCTCTTGAATATTTGCCGATAATTTATATTTAAGCGCGTCCCCCAAACTATGCGCAGGATCAGTTGAGATGATAAGCGTTTTTTTGCCATTTTTAGCAAGCTTACATGCAAGTGCAGCGGCGCAGGTTGTCTTACCAACGCCACCTTTGCCACCAACAAAAATAATCGGATGCTCCAATAGCTGAGTTAACATTAGCAACACCCAAAATTATCAAGAGGGGATTGTTCCATGCCCATTCTTAAGTGCCATTCATGGAAGGATTCCAATAATAATGGCTGAAGCTCAAGAGTATAAAATGTAACAGGATTAGTAATCCCGAGGCTTTCTGCAAAAATAAGGAGCATAAAAAAATCCTGTTCATCTCGATAAGCTCGGGTTAAGGTGCGCCGATATGGAGCATGATAAAACTCATCTAAGCCAATACAAAAACTTTTAAAGTGATCGCGCCAATTACGCAAGCTTTTATTTTTTTTCATTAAAGTGCTAATCCTAAGTTAAATATTCAAGTTAAAGATTATTGTGGCTTAGCTTTACGCCATTCTCTAGTTAGGACACTGATCGATTCTAAACAGACTAAAATAGCAGCTATCAAGATAATGATATCCAGAGTTAATAATAGCCATTGTTCTTTTATATAAAAACTTTGTAATTGAATTAAGAGCGCAAATAAAGTCATCGCTAATAAGAAAACTAAAGGTAGTAGGGTATACCACACTGCCCGCCCACTTCTTAATAACATAACCGTGACAATTAAAAGTGTTAAGCCTGCCATCAATTGATTAGTTGTGCCAAATAAAGGCCAGATGATTAGACCGCCAGCACCGCCAGATCCAGCTCCAAAGGCCAGCAATAAACAAGATCCAACTGCAATTAAAGTTGCCCAAGAGCTTTTTTTAATGAGATTTATATTATAAATAGTACCCCATTCTTGGAAGATATAACGCAGCAAACGCACGCCTGTATCCATCGTTGTCCCTGCAAACAATGCCGCCATAACGGTGAGCATGGTTTGTGAGGTCACAGGATTAATCCCGATGCCATTATGGATAATACTTGCACCACCATCAATAAACGCATCAACCCCACCCTTGCCAAATCCTGAGTAAATCGCTTGCCAATCACCTAAAGTTGCAAAACCTGCCGTGGTTACTAAAATTGCCGCAAGTGCAAGCATACCTTCTCCAAGTGCCCCAAAATAACCCACAAAGCGAATATCTGTTTCTTTATTTAATTGCTTGGATGTTGTTCCTGTTGCAACTAAGCCATGAAATCCAGAAATTGCGCCACAAGCGATAGTTACAAATAATAGCGGTAGCCATGATGGGGTATCAGCTGGAAGTTGGTTGTTAATTGCTGGGGCGACGATGCTTGGGTTTACAATCAAGATTGCCGCATATAAAATAAATAAGCCAATAAATAGCTGCAATCCATTAATATAATCACGCGGTTGTAAAAGCATCCATACAGGTAAAAGCGAAGCAATCGCGGCGTAAGCAAATAAGATTAAAATCCACATAGAGCGAGCCGAGATACCAAGTATCTGATCAGGCAAGGATATTGGAAATGATGGCCCTATGAAAATAAGCCCATATAAAGCTGCAACACCCAATAAAGAAACTAGCGCTAATTTCATTTTATAGCGATAAATACACTGCCCAATAATAAACGCGACAACTAATGCGCCCCAAACAGGTACGACAGAAGACGGAGTTTTGATCATCATATTAGCGATAACCACGCCAAATACCGCATTTACCATAAGTAAAAGTAAGAAAATAACGACCATTAATAAGCTCCGTGCCCGCGAACCTATAACATTACCAGCAACAGATCCCATCGAATGACCTTTATTGCGTGCACTCGCCCAAATTGCTGACATATCATGCACGCCAGCCAGAAAAATAGAGCCTGCAATAACCCAAATAAATGCAGGTAACCAGCCCCAAATAACGCCAATCGCAGGGCCGACAATGGGAGCTGCACCAGCGACAGAGGTAAAGTGATGTCCCCAAAGCACATATTTATTGGTTGGGACATAATCAATTCCATCATTAAATTCATGCGCTGGGGTTTTAAAATCAGGATCGAGCTTGAAAATATGGACGGCAATAAATTTTGAATAAAAAATATAGCCAAGTGATAAGCAGACTAAACCTGCTATTAGTACGGTAATTG
>BHEQ01000114.1 GCA_003864535.1 Gammaproteobacteria bacterium | reverse complement strand
TTTAAGCTCAGTCTCAATTTGGATTTTATTGGAATCTTTTTGGATTATACCTTGATCAAGCACCGTGCCTAACAGATTAATCCCTTGATTAATATTACTAAGCTGACTTACCATTTTTACTTGAGGGTCTTCATCTCCACCTGTTTCTAAATGACGTGCAAAGCGCGATTTAATCTCATTCCAGCGCATTTTTGATGTCTCATCTAAAAGACCGCGGAGCTCGTTTAATTTTAATAAATTCTCTTCTGAGCCAATAGTTAAAGTTTGTGCCTCACCTTGATAATGATCCGTGATTAAAGTTTCAAGCTCAGCATCAGACAAAGCTGAGGCAATTTTTTCCGTTAATTTATTCATATTACGGTAAGAGCCTTGTAATTTAAATGGAGGCTCAACACGATAACGATCCGCCATCGCTGCGGAGGCAATATATTGTTGATTTACTTTTAAAAGCACGTTTTGCACTTTTAAAAGTTTTTGCAAAATTAAGACAATTTCTTGAACTTCAAGCGCAGAATAGGCATATTCCAATTCATGATGATTGAGAGCAGCCCCCTTTGCCATTGCTACCATTTTATAAAGATCGCTTAAATTGCGCGTTGCTAGCGGTGCAAGGACTGAATTTGAGGTAAGTGCATTTTCAATATAGGATAATTCAAAGGCATCTTTTTGATCAGATAACATATCACCTAAATTATAAATATCGGCACGATTAGCCAGCATATCAGGGATTTTAAAAGCTTCGCCTGACTCGGTATAAGGGTTACCAGCCATAACAACTGCAAATTTTTTGCCGCGCATATCGTATGTTTTAGGCTTGCCTTCAAATACTCCTTCAATACGTCTTGTGCCATCACATAGCGATATAAATTTTTGCAAGAATTCTGGGTGAGTATGTTGGATATCATCTAGATAGAGTAAGACATTACTCCCCATTTCTAAGCCTAAATTCAGCTTCTCAATTTCACGTGCCGCAGTTGAGTTTGGTGCATCTTTAGGATCTAAAGATACGACATCATGCCCTAAAGATGGACAATTTATCTTCATGAAAACCAGCCCCATTTTACTGGCAATGTATTCAATCAAGGTTGTTTTACCATAACCTGGTGGTGAAATTAATAAGAGCATTCCCATTAAATCAGTGCGTTTATCATGCCCTAATGCGCCCATTTGCTTGGCAAAGTTATCCCCTATTAATTTAAGATAACTTTCTGAGATTAACTTATTGCGCACAAAAGAGCTTAAAGGACGCGCTTTAAAATCATCCAAATTAAAGACTTTACGCGCATGATTAATCAACTCGGTGCGCTTTTCTAGAAACTTATGATAATTAGGATAAGTAATTAGCTCATGTTTTAGAGCTCGCAGTAAAAAATTATCCAAACTTCCATTAAGCATATTATTATCAATCAAATGATGTTGACCGAGCAGGTCACTTACCGCATAATTTAATGAAAAATCAGCTATTTTAAATTTTATTGCAGATAACACGACTAATCCTGCCGCCTCATCAATCATATCTAAACTATGCTTATGCAACTTGCAATATGCGCTTAACCATACTTTATGCGACTCAAATTTTTCTAATAAAGTTCCAGCCAGAGTATCTGCCTGAGTATCTGCATTGGTATCTACTTGTGTATCTACTTGGGTATTATCTGCGTGTGCATCTTGTTTTAAACCTAAGGTTTGCCGATAACTTAAATATTGATCAGCAAGTTCATGGGCTTCTCTTGAGATTAAAATATCAGTTTGAGCTGAGCCTAATATATAAATCAAATATTGCGCCATTTGATCAAATATTAAGGAAGAGTTTTCTGAAATATCATCTGAAATATTATTTGAAATGCTTTTTGAAATATCCTTTGAAAGTTCACTAGAAACCCCATTAATATCATCATAATCATAATCATGACCATGATCAGATTTTTTTAGACTTAACTTATTATTTACTATTATTTGTTCTTTAAGTTTTTGTTTTAACTCTTCAAATAATTTATTTGAACCAAGTGAGGATTGGAGTAATAAAGCATCTTTACTTTTTTCGCTAAAAATAAGTTTTTGCTCAGCGGTTAATTCATTTAGAAAAATGAGTGCTCGCATTCGCGCTAATTGGCTAAAGCGTAATAAACCAGCTTGTTGATATAACGGTAAGATTTGTAAGAGTATTTTAACGCAGTCCGCATCATGCACACCTTTAATATAACCCTCACGATACTTAGCTGCGGCAAATTCTTGAACAATTTTCAAACACTGCGTTTGTTGTTCATTTTCAGGCAAACTTAATAGTGCATACAGCTCATTAAGAGAGTATGTTTTTAGATCATTATCATGAATATCAATAGTATTGGCGTTTTTAAGCACGCTATATGCCAGAAACTCAGCCCGATAAATATCATTACTTTCAGAGGCAACATCTAAATTCGCATATTGCTCTAATGCCAGAAAATCTTCATCATTAATCTCTTGATAAAACTCTGTTCCTGTTAGATAAAAAGAACTTTTGCCCTTATGTTTGACTAGAGTTAAATCTAAATTTTGTAAATTTACAGAAAAGCGATGGCGACCTAATTTAATTACGCTGCCCGCATCTTCAAAAATATCTTGATTATCGCGTAAGGAACGTAAAGATTGATCTTGAAGCATCTTAAGTTTAGATTCAAGCCCATCGGCACGTACTGAATCATTTAGCTTACGAATTTGATCTGCTAATTGTTTAACTTTTAAAACCATAGCATCACTAGCAAAGTAGCGATTAAGATCATCTAAGGTATTAAATTTTTGGACACGATTACTAATACTTTTAAAAGAAACTTCAGCAGCATTACTAATATTTTCAACACGTTTTTGCTGTGTGCTAATTTGCGTTTGCTTATAACTTTCAAAGGTTGCAGAAATTTCATCACGCTTGCTATAAATTTCAATAAGAAATTGATCAAACTGGACAAAACGACTTTCTAATTGCTCAATCATGCCTAAAAGGCGTGCTTGTTGCGTATCACAATCTTCAGGTGTTTGAATGTCGCTTAATGAAGTTGTTAATGCTTGAGAAAGCAACTTAAAACGCGCCGCAAACTCAGCTTGTGCCTCACTCGTGCGAATATTACCTTGACGATTTTTTAAACTCGCCATCGCTGCATTTAAACGCGCCATTACGTTTGCCGTAAAATCTAAGATGCGCGTAATTTGAGTTGGATCATCAGTTTCAATCGCTGCCACTGTTTCATTAACCAGCATTAAATCATCACGGATGGCATTAGCATCTTGCTCCGTTTTACCTAAATCAGAACTTTTATCTAAATCTTGGGTAGCATTAGAAATAATTTCAATGCGCTCAATATAAGGCGCATAGGCACTCTCATTTTGTAATAATTCAATTAAGCCCGTGTTTAATGAGTTGCTGGCAAGATTTAGATTATTCTCGAGTTGATCTATTTGATTTAAATCAATATAACGCTCTGTTTTTAATGAGATTAAATGCCCTAAAGCGGATTTTAATTCACTTAATAAATTAATTAATCCAGTCGCCTCATTAGCAGGTGCTGCGCCTACTTTACGGATTAATTCTTGTTGCTGTTGTGCTTGTTCATTTAAGCGTTGATATGCGCTTGCTTTTAAAGACTGAACCTTAATAAATTCGCCAATAATATTACTTGTGGTGGCGATAATTGATGAGATTAGAGTATTTATACCGTTAAGTTCAGTATCTTTTATCCAATAATATTGATCTAAAGTGCGGGTAGAATAGTTGATTAAAGTATCAAATAAAGATCGGTTAACTTCATTGCTTTGTGTGTAGGTTGCAATTGTATTTATTTCTGAAATACCGCGAACTAAATCTGCATTACCAATATTTTTATAAAAACTTTGAATATTATCTTGGGAGCGTTTAGCATAGATATCAGCACTTAAATAGGGAGTTTGCCAAATGCGCAAGGTATGAACTTTTGCAGATTCCTTATTCTCAGATTGGCGAAACATTAATATTCTGCCAGAATTTTTCAAACTATAGCCATTATTATGAATCGGTGTCGCTACTGTTTTTTCAATTAAACTATATGAATATAATAAATAAGCACCCGTGGCTTGATCAAAAAATATAAATAAAACATCCTCGCCATTAGGGGAGACAATACGTTGGCTATAGCGCATATCATGCCAATTTTCATCAAAAATTTTAACCTCGCCACTCGTGAGCGCATAACCATTTGGGAAAATAATTCCATGATCTTCAGGCAATGCTTTACAGCTTTGACCTATGGAATCAATGCGAATTACTTTTTCCGTTAAATGATTAAACAGCAGATAACGATATGTTTTTTCACGATTAGGACGTATTTTTAATAAAATAAATTCAGCTATTTGCGCATAATAGATACTAGCATCAGCAAGTCCTTGATGCGGATCATCTACATTTTCTTGGTAAATCCCAAGGCCATCTTGAGTATTATTCTCAATTTTAATAGTCAAATCACCGCCAATACATTCCACAAAAAGGCGATCAAGAATATTTATATGGCTATATTTTCCCGTAATATGATCTTTACGCGTTGTCTCAATCCATTCTATATCAGTTTGATTTTGCTCAATTAAATCATTATGACCTTGATCATCTACATATTGAACCGCTCCATTTGCGATAATCTCAAAACGAAATACCTTACGATCTGTATACAAATTTCCAATTTGAAAAGAAATAAATAGCCACTGTTCGCGCCGTTTAATCTGCACTAAACGCGCATCTTTATAATACGCGTGAAGCTCGTTGAAAGATTGGATAAACTTTGGATGATCTAAAAAAGTATTTGCATAAGGAACGAGTTCTATTTTAAAATTTTCGGTCTCATGCTTATTTTCATCTATTTCTTTGATGCTAGTTAATTGATATAACGCCAAAACATCGCCAATAGCTGGAGTTTTCTTTAAACCCATAAATACGTTATAGCCAAATAAAATAAGATCATTAACTTGCGCCATATCAACAGGTGCACAATGGTTTTCTGTATGAACCATTACCTTGCCAATTAGCGCATTTTCACTCTTACCAAAAGCATTTTTACGCTTTTCATTAAAAGCATGGTTAAGACTTTGGAGTGCTTTACCTTGCTCATTTAAGCGTTGCTTTAAAATATCATAATTACCGCTTTGCGCTAAAGATTGCATTTCGTGCAGGTTTTGATCTTGATTTATTTTATTGGTCATTTTAAAGTTCTTTATTGTCCGTCAAGCCTAAAGCGCCTTTTAATATTCCTAGTTGCGCAGGATTGGCATTTGCAAGTTTATTCATAAGGTTTGCACTAGATAGATTATTTAGATCACCTGTGTTTAGCTTGCTGTTTTGTAACACATCTTTAAGATCACCAATCATATCGCGCTCACCATCAACATAATCTTTCACTAATGGATTAAGCACTTTACTATTGGCAAATTTAGCATCAACACTTGCAGCTCCCATAATCGCGGTGCGAATTTCACGCATACCATCACCGCCAAATAGCTTGATTTCAGCATTAGCCAAGGCTGTACCTAAGATTTTGCCATTCTCAAGCGATACTTGGCGGTTAGCCTCAATGTTTGCTAAGTTAAGCTCTTTATCGAGATTAATTTGCATTACCCATTTATCATGCTCACGCGTTTTTTCATCATATTTTTGGGCTGCTTCAAAACGTGCTGTTTGTGCTTGTGCTTCAGCCATTCCTTTTGCAAGAGTCGCATTTGCTTCGGCATTTCCTGTCATCTCAATTACGCTTGCTTGAGCCTGAGCTACCTCAACCTCTGCCATACCAGTTTTTAATATTTGTGCTTGGGTTGCAAGTGCCATCCGCTCTTGTGCTTCGGCATCACGAGTTTTAATTATTAATAAATTATCGGCCTCACGTGCTTGAATTTTCATTTTTGCATCATTTTCAAGGAGTAATTTTTCGCTGAGTTCTCTCATGGCTTCTTTTTCCGCACGCGCAGATGTTACTTGCTCAACAGCGACCGCTTCTGCAATTGCTTGGGCATCGGTTAATTGCACTATTTTGTTTCGATTTGCGGTTTCAAAAGCACGTAAATTTTTAGTTTCTTCCTCTTCTTTAGCTATCTTGCGTTCAATTTCAACTATTTGAGCACGTTTGTCGACAACCGCTTTTTTAGCTTCTTCTACTGCCGCATCTTTTGCCATTTCTTGTTCTGCAATTTCTTTTTCAGTACGCACGCGCTCAGTACCCTTGGCACGATTAACCTCTTCTTGAGATATAGCAATTTGGCGTTCTGTCCCAATCCGTATCAGTTCAATCTCCATTTCCATAGTTTTGGTGCGTTTGCCAACCTCTTCTTCAGTATTTAAACGTGCAAGCTCAGTTTGTTGTAGATATTCTTGGCGTTTCTCTTCAGTTAAAGCAGCTTCTTGGGCTTGAATTACTTCAATCTCACGCTTGGTTCTTGCTATAGCTTCTTGTTCTTGCTTTTCAAGTTGAAGGCGATTAGTTTCAGCTTCGACATTTTTTTGTTTAACTAATGTTTTTTCATCTTGACGAATAGC
>BHEQ01000113.1 GCA_003864535.1 Gammaproteobacteria bacterium | reverse complement strand
TCTTTTTGGGACTTTATTTATGATCGAATCACCAAAGCAGGTAAAATTCCGCCACTTTTTGAAATTATTAGAGAAAGAGCAACGTAAAAATATCATTTTTACCTTTGGTTATTGAGAAGTTACGTTAATAACAATGCATTTTTGTAATTATTAATTAATATAAATTGATTATTAATTTTTTAATGTTATAAAGGAGTTGATTGTAAAATTAGCAATCAAGTTAGATTATGTAATACCTTATGATTATTAAGAAAATAAAACCATTGTTTATATTAAGCTTAGTAAGTGCATGTTTACATAGCCTATATATAATAACTATTATGGAGGATTCGGATATGAATCATATTATTAAAGCATTTGCGGTATCATTTATTCTTATTTTTAGCATATCTATCAATATACTAAAAGCTGAGCCAATTAATATTAATACAGCAACTGCAGCTGAAATCACCAAAAATCTAAGAGGGATAGGTCCTGCAAAAGCTGCAGCAATCGTTTTGTTTCGTGAAAAAAATGGAGAATTTTCTAAACCTGAAGATCTGCTTAATATTTCTGGAATTGGTGCAAAAACCTTGGAAAATATTAAGCCTGATTTAATATTTAATGAAACTCCAGATCCTGACCCTAAAAAATAATCTAAATAAATATTCTATTCATAAAATACATAGCATAAAGTATAGAGCGACTTCTATAAAGCACATCTAGATGTGCCCTACAATGAGTCTGCCGCGTGCTTTATGCTTATTTTGGCGAGGGTATAGATAATGCCAGACCGAGCTCTTAAATCTAACTTTCAAGCAGGTTCTAGTTTATTAGAACTAGTTGCCGTACTTGCATTAATCGCAATTATCAGCGCATTTTCTGTACCAAGTTTACAGAGCATGCTTCTATCTTATCGCCTCAATAGTGCTGCTCGTGCTATGTTAGTTGATTTTCAATTTGCATTGAGAATTGCACAAAATAGCGGCACGTGGGTATCCTTGTGTATTTCTGATGACCAAAAATCTTGTGCGCTCGCTGGTGATTTATATAATTGGCAAAGAGGTTGGATTATTTTTAAAGACCCAAAGGCTAATTTTAGCGTAGAAAGCGCAAATATTTTAAAAAAACGCAGCGGCTTTGACAGCTCAATTAGCCATATTTCTGGGCGGAACATTAAAAATGCAATGCGCTTAAGTGGTACAAGACGCTTTGGGACAACTGCTGGGACGGGTTTACCTAATGGAAGAATGATGTTTTGTAGCACATCAAATAAGCACCAACAAATTGATTTAATTGTGAATATATTTGGTGAAGCACGTTTAGAAAAGCAAAAAATTCTCTGTCAATCAATCGTCTAAGCCATTAATTTAATTAAACTGCTATTTTGCAGATTCCTATTAATAAGTGAATTTCTACAAATTAGATTTTTCAAGACCTCATCTATCATTAAAAACGCTGTGATCTTAGCTGAATGAGCGCTAAATAATGTCGTATCCGCTAAAAAAGTATAAATAGATGTGTCCATAAATGTGTTTTTATCTAAGCTAGTCCTGCTGATTTTTAATTTTTTTTAATTTCCGCTTAAATATCCATTGTATAGATTTAATCCTTTTGTTATTTTATACAGGTATTTTAAACACACATTTAAATACAGGTTTAAATGCAAGCTTAAACACACGTTTAAACACAAGTAAACACAACCATACTTATTTTAAATCATTACCTAATTGGATTAAATATATTATGAAAAAAATATTAACGATTGCAGGATCAGACACTAGCGGTGGAGCTGGCATTCAGGCTGATTTACGCACTTTTGCTAAGCATAATTTATTTGGAATGAGTGCACTTACAGTAATCGTTACCATGGATCCAAATAATGGCTGGGCGCATAGCGTATTTCCGATAGAGCTTAGCACTATAGAACATCAAATAGATACCGCGCTTATAGGCGTTGGCGCGGATACTATTAAAACAGGAATGCTGCCAACACCTGAGATTATCGCACTAGTTGCCTCACGGCTTGATGCTTACATAGGTAAGCTGCCAATAGTGATTGATCCTGTTATGGTCTGCAAAGGAGATAAGCCTTTGTTTCCAGAACATGCAGATGCAATACGCGTTAATCTAATTAAATATGCAACAGTTGCCACCCCAAATTTATTTGAAGCAGCTCAGCTTGCACAAATGCCAGTGTTAACATCTTTAGAAGACGCTAAAAATGCAGCAGTAAAGATCCATCAAGCCGGCGCAAAAAATGTAGTCATCAAGTTAGTAGGAACTTTATGTAGCCCTCAAACAAGTGCTGATTTATATTTTGATGGTGAAAATTTCAGCATTCTTGAAGGCAAGCTTATTAATACAAGCCACACTCATGGCGTTGGCTGCACTTTTGCCTCACACATTGCGGCTAACTTATGCAAAGGTTTAGATCCAAAAACATCCTGTCTTAATGCAAAAGATGCAGTTTCAAAAGGATTAATGCACCATTTTTCTTTAAATGAATATGTTGGTACATTAGACTTTGAAAAAAGCTTTGAGTAATTAATTTAGAATTAATATCATGCCGCGAAATTTAAAGAAACAGGACTTTTACAGCTCATCCCTCTGTGAAGGGGGAGCTTAGTTTGGGATAGATGTTATAATAAACTGTTTTACAAGAAACCCTCTTATTTATAAAATAAAAAATTATTTATTTATCGAGATTTATTATGCTTACTGTTTTTAACAGCCTTACCCGTCGCAAAGAAGTATTCAAGCCCATTGTTGAGAACCATATAAATATGTATGTTTGTGGGATGACGGTATACGATTATTGCCATATTGGGCATGCGCGTTCCATGATTAGCTTTGATATGATCAATCGCTATTTACGCTACCTTGATTATAAAGTTAAATTTGTACGTAATATCACTGATATTGATGATAAAATTATAAAACGCGCCAATGAGCGCAATATTTCTATTTCAGTCCTTACACAAGAATTTATCGATGCACTTCATGAAGATAGTGCTAAATTAAATATCCTAACTCCAGATCATGAACCACGTGCAACCGATTCTATTGTGGGTATGATCGCAATGATCCAAACTTTAATTGATAAAAATTTCGCCTATCATATTGAAAATGGTGATGTTTATTATCGTGTCCGTAAATTTAAAGGTTACGGTAAATTATCCAATCAAAATATTGATGATTTACAGATAGGGGCGCGGATTAATGCAAATGAAAGTAAAGAAGATCCGCTTGATTTTGTCCTTTGGAAACTTGCAAAACCGCAGGAGCCTGCGTGGGATTCACCTTGGGGCAGCGGTCGTCCTGGCTGGCATATTGAATGCTCGGTGATGAGTAAAGAGATTCTAGGTGCGCATTTTGATATCCATGGTGGTGGTATGGATTTAAAATTCCCACATCATGAGTGTGAGATAGCCCAATCTGAAAGCTGCCATGATCATCCGATGGCAAATTATTGGATGCATAATGGTTTTATTAATGTTGATAATGAAAAAATGGGCAAGTCTTTGGGTAATTTCTTTACGATTCGTGAGGTTTTACAATATTATCCTGCTGAAGTTTTACGCTTTTTTGTACTTAATGCGCATTATCGCTCGCATGTTAACTACTCAAATGAAACTCTTGATCAAACCCACAATAGCTTACGTAGACTTTATACAGCTTTAAAAAACAAACCTGATAATCTCGTTGATTTTGATCCACGTCATCCTGTTGTAATGCGCTTTAAAGCTGCAATGAATGATGATTTTAATTCACCGTTAGCGATTAGTATTTTATTTGAATGTGCGACCCACGTTAATAAAAAAGAAGATCCTGTTTTTTATTGTATTTTAAAGAAATTAGGTGCTGTTTTAGGTATTTTAGAGCAAGATCCTGATGATTTTCTTAAATATGAATTAATCTCATCAGCAAATACGCTTACCCCTAGTGCAATTGAAAAGCTTATTGTTGAGAGAAATCAAGCTCGTTTAGCTAAAAATTGGGTAGAGTCGGATAGAATTCGGGATCTTTTAAAATTAAATAATATTATTTTAGAAGATAGTTCAGGGATAACCACTTGGCGGCGTTGATTGATATTTACGTGAAAACTATTTACTCAAGAGGGATTCTATAAATTAGATTTTTTTAAAGCTTGTGATATTATTAAAAGCACAAATAAATGTGCCCTCAATAAGTTTAATCAAGCTACCCTTCTCGCTCTAAAATAAATTTTAAGCACTTTTAAGGAGTTTTAATGGCTAAGCCTATTTTAGCAATTGTGGATTATGGTTCAGGCAATATACGCTCTGTATATCGCGCAATTAAAAGCCAAACAGATGCTTTTGATGTGAGAATAACGGATAGTCCTGAGATTTTAGAACAAGCGCAGCGTATTATTTTACCTGGGCAAAGTGCAATCCGTGATTGCATGGCAGGTTTAACTGCAAGAAATTTAATTGAGCCACTTAAAAATGCACTTAAAAATAAACCTTGTTTAGCGATATGTATCGGTCCTCAGGCTTTATTAACATATTCAGACGAAAATGATGGTGTTGAAACTATTGGGCATTTCGCAGGCACAGCGCAGCATTTTAATAAGCTTATAAGTCCTGAAATAATTAAAACTGAGCAGATTAAAATTCCCCATATTGGCTGGAATCAAGTTACCCAAAAACCTCATGCTTTATGGGCTGGCATCCCGCAGCAGAGCTATTTTTATTTTGTGCATAGCTATTATCTATCCCCAGCATCTACGGATATTATTGTTGGGACAACCAAGCTTGGTGTTGAATTTGCAAGTGTTATTGCGCAAGATAATGTCTTTGGAGCGCAATTTCATCCTGAAAAATCAGATCAAGTTGGCTTAAAATTACTTAAAAACTTTACCTTGTGGCAACCGTAGAGGATTAGAGTTGAGGATTCACGTTGAGGGTTTGGGTGATGCTTCTTTAACTAATTATACTAAGTAGTTACAAATTATCTAGCCCAATTATTTAAAAAATATTAAGGAAAACAGAATGTTATTAATCCCTGCAATTGATTTAAAAAATGGTGAATGTGTCCGCTTACGTCAAGGTGATATGAATCAAGTTACTGTTTTTGAAGAAGATCCTTTGGTCGCCGCAAAAAAGTGGGTTGATCTTGGCTGCAAGCGTTTGCATCTGGTTGATTTAGATGGCGCATTTGAAGGAAAACCTGTTAATTTAGCCGCAATTAAACGTATATGTGAAGCTTATCCTGATCTTGATATTCAAGTTGGTGGTGGCATTCGGAGCGTGGAAATCGCGCAAATGTATATTGATACAGGAGTTGATTATTTAATCATTGGTACCGCCGCGATTAGAAATCCCCAATTAGTTAAAGATTTATGCGTATTATTTCCTAATAAAATTATCGTTGGTATCGATGCTAAAAATGGCTATGTTGCGGTAGATGGTTGGGAATCAGTCTCATCTATTAGTGCAATTGCAACTGCCAAGCAATTTGAACAAGATGGAGTAAGTGCAATTATATACACAGATATTGCACGCGACGGCATGATGCAAGGCTTAAATCTAGAGGCAACACATGAGTTAGCACACAGTATTACTATTCCCGTAATTGCCTCAGGTGGAGTTACTGATATTGAAGATATCAAACGCTTAAGTGCTTTAAAAGGCTCAGGCGTAATTGGTACAATAATCGGGCGTGCTTTGTATGAAGGAACTTTAGATTTTAATGATGCGCAGCAATATATCCTTAAAAATATCTAAAGCAAACCCAAGTTACTTACAAACCAAAAGGAAAGCCAAGTTGATAATAAATCAAAAATAAAGCACTCCATGAAAATAATAATGCAATCAGATAAGGTAGCATTAGAGTCATTAAAGTACCAAGCTTAACCTCGGGTTGATATTTAACCATTAATGCTAAAATCATTGGAAGATAGGGATTGGTTGGTGCAATAATATTAGTGGTTGAATCACCAATTCTATACGCCATTTGGATCACTTCTGGGGAAATATTCAAGAGCATAAAGAGTGGAATAAAAATAGGAGCCATAATTGCCCATTGCGCAGAACCACTATAAACAACAAGATTAAGCAGCCCCGTCAATAAAATGAAGATTATAAGCATTAAAATTGATGGTAAAGATAAATGACTTAGCCATTGTGCGCTTTCTATAGCCATATAAATG
The DNA here is from genome assembly GCA_003864535.1 of Gammaproteobacteria bacterium. Lineage (GTDB taxonomy): Bacteria > Pseudomonadota > Gammaproteobacteria > Cardiobacteriales > Wohlfahrtiimonadaceae > BHEQ01. The sequence continues at coordinate 553 of BHEQ01000113.1, read as the reverse complement.
GCTAAGTTAGACCATTTAAACCATTCAATAAATTGGGCAATAACAAAGACTAGGACAATATACGAACCGATGCTCTGGAGTGATTTTGCCATTAATAAATGTACATCATCAGGTTTAGTAATTACTTTATCGCAGATGCCAAATACGGTGGCGCAGACAATAAAAAACAGCATAATAATAGGAATGATTCCATTTAAAAAAGGAGATGGGGTTAAGCCTCCAGCGCTATTTCTAAGCGGTGAGCTTGCTGGAATAACTAATATTAAAATCAAACTTATATAAATTATTGCAGCGATTAACACCCATTTAAGCGCTTTTTTTTGTTGTGAGCTAACTTGATATTGCTTACTATTTTGCCTACTATTTTGCTCAAATTGATCCGCATCAATTAGGTTTTTTAAGGGATACTTTTTAGAAAACCTAGGTTCAACTATATAATCGGTAACAAATGTCCCAACGATTACCAAAAGAGGAACTGAGATCAGCATAAAATACCAGTTTGCCGTAGGGTTAATCGTTATGGTTTGAACAACGCTTGTAGCTTCCGTGGTTA
>BHEQ01000112.1 GCA_003864535.1 Gammaproteobacteria bacterium | reverse complement strand
AATAAAACCTGCTGGAGATTGTCCAATAAATGCGTCGATGGTAATAGAGGAAGTGGCATTTGTTTGGCTTGTTCTACATCCAAGCTTGCAGTTACTAGCGCAATGTAGAGTGGAAATATCACAATTAATGCACCTAGGATCAAACACACATGACAGAAAAAATTAAATAGGGGGCGATTTTCAATCATACATAGTTCACCTTACGCTCAATATAACGAAATTGAATAATCGTTAAGCCTATAACCAATGCCATTAAAATAACTGATTGGGTTGCAGATCCGCCTAAATCTAAGCTTTTAAATCCATCTTGATAAACACGATAAACTAAAGTTTCAGTAGCCTTAGATGGACCACCTTCAGTTGTTGCATCAATAATTGCAAAGGTATCAAAAAAAGCATAAATAAGATTAATCACGACCAAGAAAAATGTTGTAGGCGAAATAAGCGGTAATGCGATGCTAAAAAAGCGCTTAATGGGGCCTGCGCCATCAATTGCAGCGGCTTCTAATAATGATTTTGGAATCGCTTTGAGTGCCGCTAAGAAAAATAGAAAATTGTAACTAATTTGCTTCCAGATTGACGCAACAATTACTAAAGTCATGGCTTGATCTCCATTTATAGCGTGATCCCAGACTATCCCAATCTTTGCTAAAAAATGCGTGATAATACCAATGCTTGGGCTAAACAAAAAGCCCCATAAAACCGCCGCAATCGCTGGTGCTATCGCATACGGCCAGATAAAAATATTTTGATACCATTTAGCTCCACGCGTGACATGATTCGTTAGTGCTGCAAAAAATAACGCCAAAATAATACCCAATCCTGTCACCATCGTGCTAAAAAAAATCGTTTTTTTAACTGATTCAAAATAGCTCGGATCATTATAAAGATGCTGGAAATTTTCAAACCAAACAAAATCAACCGATAATCCAAATGGATCTTGAACTAACATAGATTGCCACAGTGTTTGCACTGCGGGCCATAAAAAGAAAATAAGCGTAACAATTAATTGTGGCACAACTAAAACATAGGCAAGCCATGCAATTTTATAAGGCTCTACACGAGACTTCATAGATATCCTTTTATTTAAGAAAAAATGGGTATAGCCCCAACCCGCAACGCCATTAAGTTAAGGGTTGGCTGATTTTCCCCTAAATCCCCCTTCGTAGGGGGACTTTTAAAAGCATTAACTGGTTGATTTAATGTAATTATTATTTGCTTTACTTTACTGTTTTTTCAAATTTACGTAAAAGCGCATCAGATTTAGTTTCAATTTCTTTAATAACGTCCGCAGGTGTCGCTTTATTTGACCATAATTTCTCAAAAGCCTCATCAACCACTACTCTAATTTGCAAGAAATTACCCAATCGAATTCCTCTGGTAAAACTTAGCGGTGGCTTGTTCGTTATTTGTTTAATTGCCATGTCGCTGCCAGGATTTTTCTCATAAAATCCATCTTGTTTAGATTGCTCATACGCGGCAAAGGTAACTGGTAAATAACCTGTCTTTTGATGCCAATATGCTCCGACTTTAGCACTTCCTAGAAATTTAAAGAAATGGATAGTACCTTTATATTCCTCATCAGATTTGCCTGCCAAGACCCACAAACTTGCGCCGCCAATAATTGAATTTTGAGGTGCGCCGGCAACGCTTGCATAATATGGCATCATTCCAATACCGTATTTAAATTTAACTTCCGACTCAATCCCTGCGCGCGAACCTGATGAGGAGATGAGCATTGCGCAATTGCCAGAAATAAATCTTGATGTGGCATTATCCCCACGACCGCCATAGGTAAACTCACCGTTTTTGCTCATATCTTGTAAGAATTTTAAATGATGAAGATGGGTTGGAGTATTGAGCATAAATTTAGCATCAAAGCCATCAAAGCCATTATTTTGCGTAGTTAGTGCTAAGCCATGCCATGCGGAGAAATTCTCAAGTAAAGTCCATGATTGATATTGAGCAGTTAAACCACAACTACCTATCTCCTTAAGTTTTGCGGCAGCTATTTGAAGATCTTCCCATGTTTGCGGTGGATTTAAATCTAATCCTGCTTTCTTAAATAAATCTTTATTAAAATATAAAACAGGCGTAGAGCTATTAAACGGCATCGAGATTAAGCGACCTTGGCTATCTGAATAATAGCCCGCAACAGCAGGTAGATAATCTTTCGCATCAATCGGTATATTAAATTTAGAAGATAGTTCATGAACAGGGAAAATTGCACCTTTCGCCGCCATCATTGTTGCTGTTCCTACTTCAAATACTTGAGTAATAGTTGGGCCTTTTTTCGCACGAAAGGCAGCAATAGATGTAGCCATATTTTCCTCATATGTTCCTTTAAAAACAGGAATAATCTCATAATCTGTTTGGGTTGCATTAAACTCTTTAGAGAGCTTAGCAACCTCATCACCAAGCTCGCCCTCCATTGCATGCCAAAATTGAATCTGTGTCTTTGCGTAAACACTAGAAGATGCCATTAAACTGATCAGAATAATGCTCTGTGTGATTAATTTTTTCATTTGTATATCCTCTTATAATGGTGATTAATAATTAATAAAACCCCTAGAATGCAGCATAGCAGCACATTTTATTTTGGCTAATATACTTTGTTGATATGACGATATTGTGACATCAATAATGTAAGACTAATCTTGTTAAAATGCTCATTTACATATGTAAACTGCGCTTTTAACAAAATCGCAAGCCTTGAAAAATCTAATTTATAGAAGCCCCCAATAGTTATTAGTAAGGAAATTTCTAAATCTCAAACAAAAAGTTATATTATATTTTCGCATAGCTCGTAAAATTCAGCAAATATGGTTATTGATACAACATTCAGCATCATTTTTTACACATATCACAATCAAGATTTTTTTAGATATAAGTCAAATAGTTAAAGAAGCCTCAGCCCAATCATTTCCAAAAGAGAGGGAGCTAGTTATTCATCAGATTGAAGTGTAAAAGTTCAATCTAAATGAACTTTCTATATTCTTTTGAAAATATAGAACAGCTATAAAATGGATTTACAGCAGCTCCCTCTCCTTGGAGCATAGGTATCTACACAATTTCTCGGTTGAAATTCCCCTCCTTTGGAGGGGTGTCCCGCAGGGACGGGGTGGTTTTTAATATAAGTGACCACCCCGTCAGGCTACGCCTGCCACCCCTCCATAGAGGGGAATTTTTAAGCTCCTCCCATACTAAGGCATAGGCATCTACACAACTTGTAGTAATCTAATAGTATCAATAGCGTATACCACTATTCCTATCGTAATTAACAATATGATTATGTTTATTTATTTGCACTTGTGTAGATACCTGTGCCTTGGGGAGAGGCTTCTTTAAAAGCGCAGTTTACTGAGGTAAATGAGCATTTTCATAATATCGTGTAACGCAGGAAAAGCACACATAGATGTGCCCATAAAAAAATAGTGCGAAATGTCGGACAAATCATTTAAACCTAATCATTAATGGCTTTACGTAAATCCTCCACGTGTGTTTCTGCACGCGCGATTGCATCTTCATAGGATTTTAAGAAAGACTCACCATCTGCACCAAATTTTTTAAGATACCATTCGCGAATAGGTTGGGTTGACTCTTTAAATTGCGCCATCTCTGCTGCATTTGGAATATAAATTTCACCTTTTGCTTTTTTCCAATCCGCATACGCTTCAAGCTCTTTACGTGGTTGGATGCCAAACATAACTGTTGCCATTGCAGCTCCGCCGTCGACAATTACTTGTTGCTCCGCAGGCGTTAATTTCTCAAAACGTTTATTGCCAATAAACCACATTCCCGCCATATAACCATGTCCATCAAGTGTGATGAATTTTACTTTTTCTTGGAATTTCATATTAGTAATATCACTAATAGAGTTTTTAGTGCCATCAATCATCCCAGTTTGAAGCGCGGTATAAACCTCCATAAAGGGTAAAGAGGTTGGTGTGCCGCCCATATTTTTTACAAGGATTTGTTGGATTTCAGACTCAATTGTGCGTAATTTTAAGCCCTTAACATCACTAGGTGACTTAATTGTATGCTTGCTATTAGCAAAATTACGCCATCCACCTGTATTACCAATGGATAATAAGCGGATTTGATTGCCTGTCGCTTTCATAATCCGTGTTCTAATTTCTTTTAGAAATGCAGGATCTTGAAAAACAGCTTCTGCAACCCGATCTCCTTGAAGCAAATAAGGTAGATCAAGCCCTTGGATTGGTTGATAAATAGCTGCCGTCCCCCCAGCTGTGGCTACAAATACATCAATATCACCCGCTTTTAAGGATTCAAAACACTCAACAGCTGATCCACATAATTGCGCTCCTTGGAAAATCTTAACGATAACATTGTTATTGGTATGATTTTCAACATAATTTTTAAAAACAAGTGCGGCATCATGCTCTTCATCATTGCCATTGGCAAGAAAGACCAAATTAAGTTCGGTCGCAGCATAGCTTGTTAGCGTCATACTTAGGGATAATACAGCGGCAATTCCTGTTTTTGTTAAACGCGATAATCTCATGGTAAAGCTCCTTATTAAATAATTTAAGTAAAAATGGTTGGTGAAACTAGAAAAATTAAAAATAGATGTGCCATAAATTAAAAAGCAATAAAAGTCTGAAAAAATACGCTGATTGAGCCTGCATTAACCGCATTTGGTAATGCCATAATAATCGCTGGATAATAAGTAAGTAAAAATAAGATTGCAAGTTCTACTAAGAAAAAAGGCATCATTGCGATAGAAATAGACTCAACAGGTTCTTTAGATATGCTACTCACTACAAAAAGAACCAGCCCCATCGGCGGAGTTATCAAACCTATCAACAAATTAATACACATAACCACGGCAAAGTGGACAGGATCAACCCCAGCTGCAATCATTACAGGTGCTAAAATTGGTCCTAAAATTAAGATTGCAGGGCCTGCATCCATAATCAAACCAACACATAACAGCATGATATTAACAAGAAAAAATAAAAGTAGTGGATTATCAGTAATACCTAGTACATAACCGCTAATTACATTGGGTAGACCTTTTTGGCTTAAAAATGCGGCAAAAGATACCGCTGCTCCAACTAAAACTAGAATAACCGCTGAATTTAAAGCAGCTTTGCTAAATATTGTGCCTAAATCCTTAATTTTGATTTCTTTAGTATAAAACAAACCTAGAATCAAACAGTAAAATGCCGCCGCCGCCGCGCCTTCAGTTACTCCAATAATACCCCCGACAATTCCACCAATTAAAATAACAGGAGTTAAGAGCGGTAAAAAAGCGTATCTAAAAGCTTGGATACGCTCTTTTCCTGTCGCTTTTTTAAGTGCAGCTGGATAACGTTTGCGTGTAAAGAAAACCATAATCATCAATGCTGCGGCTATAATTAAACCAGGTAAAATGCCACCTGCGAACATATCTGCAACCGATACATTCATAATAAAAGCATACATGATAAATAAGCCGCTCGGTGGAATTATCCCCACAATTAACGAGCTTGCAGCCACTATGCCTGCGGCAAAACGGCGTTGATATCCAGATTCGGTCATTCCTGGAATTAGGATCGTCCCAAGAGCTGAGGCATCAGCCACGGGTGAGCCACAACCGCCAGCTAACATAACAGATGAGCTTACGGTAACATGGGCAAGTCCACCGCGATAATGTCCAATTAAGCTTTCTGCAAATTTAACAATCCGCGTGGTGATTCCGCCAGCACTCATAAGCTCGCCTGCAAGAATAAAAAATGGCAATGCCATTAAAGGAAAGCTTTCTGTGCCTGCAAATAGGCGCGAGACCACACGGGTTAACCCACGCGGATCTGTACCATTAAGCCAGCTATCAATAAATATGCTAATAATAGGTGTAGTTAGCATCAAATACGTCATCGGTAATCCGACAAGTAATAATATAAAAAATATCCAAAGATAAATTAATGCCATAATAATTCTCCTAAACTTCTTGTAAATCTGAGGATAAATCTGAAAGTAAAGCTTGATCTAAATACTTGTTTAACTTACAGCCAAATAAAGATGCGCCTATATGTAATATATTTTCAAAGGAACATAGTGCAACCATACAAAAGCTTACAGGCATGACTAAATAGACATAACACATTGGAATTGTTAGAGCATTGCTCGTTGTTGTCGTTCTAAGATATTCTAGATTAAAGATATTGCTGATAAAATCAACCGTGCCAAAGTTTGAGGCATTAAGCACCATTCCCCATGTTAAGCTTACAAAAAAGATAACGGCGCAAAAAATAATGCATTCAAGGATTAAAATCAAAATCTTACCTGCGATAGAATTTTTAAACCACGATACTGCAAAATCAACTTTTACATTTAAATGCTTTTTATGCCCCATCGGGAAATAAAGAAAAGTCATCCATACCATCAAGTAGCGCGCCATTTCTTCAACCCAATGTAAACTATTATTCATAACATAACGCAAAAAGACATTAAGCATGATGATCCCAAGCATTACAAAGAGTGCAGTTGTGGCAATATAGCCTGAAAATCGCGTCATCCGATTAGTAAACTTATCTAGAATGCAAATAAAACGTATAAACATCACGCAAACCCCTTAACATTAAAGTATTAAAATTTTTAGATTTAGATGCTAGAATCAATATAAATAATCCTTGTTATTTATAAACAAATTTATAAACAAAGTTATTAATTAATTTATAGATTAATCTTGAAGCAGTTATGTAG
>BHEQ01000111.1 GCA_003864535.1 Gammaproteobacteria bacterium | reverse complement strand
AGTTTAAATGCACGTTTAAATGAAGTTTATACCGCGGCTTATTATTTTAATAAGGATAAGCATATGCTTAGATTAAGCCCAGATTGTGTCATTAATGCTGATGATTTTAAGCTTGATCTTAGTCTTTGGGGAAATGATGAGATAAATGATGAGATAATTGGGATTGGTGATGGCTGGGGTCTTGAGCCATTAAAAACCATATGGATGGAACGTTTTAAGCCTACTTTAATTCTTCCAGAGTGTCACCCTCGCGCAGGTGATATTGCCTTATTAGCGCTCAAAGACTTTGAAGCTAATCATACCTTGATGTCTGATCAAATTCAGCCTGTCTATCTGCGCGAAAACGTAGCCCTTGATTTAGAAGCGCAGCAAGCACTGCGCGATGCTAATGCGCTTATTCAAAATAAATAAATAAATTAATATGAACCAATTAAAACGTGTCTTTCCTTTTTCTATTCCTGTACTTATGGGCTATATTCCTTTAGGAATTGGTTTTGGTTATTTATTTGTCAATACGGGTGGTGCGATTTGGCAAGCCGTTTTTTTAAGTGTTTTTGCTTTCGCAGGCGCGATGCAATATCTTGCAATCAGCCTCTTTAGCGCAGGCGTTAGCTTCTCTACACTCGCAGTGATGACTTTAGTTATAAATGGGCGGCATATATTTTATGGATTATCGCTGTTAGATGAACAACCTAAAGCTATAGGCTTAAAACTATATGCAATTTTTGCACTTACTGATGAAACCTATTCTTTACGCACTAGTTTGAAGAAAAAATTAGATAAAAATGACCAAGTCCTACTCTCTTTTTTAAATCATCTCTGGTGGATAATAGGTTCTTTTATAGGCGCAGTTTTAGGGCGCTATTTCCCAACTAATGCTGCGGGCTTAGAATTTAGCTTAACCGCATTATTTATCGTTTTATGTATTGAACAAACTAAAAACACAGGCACAATGAACCCTATTTTATATGCCTGCATAAGCTTTAGTGGCTGCTATTACTTTTTCCAAGCCCAAGCATTAATTTTGTCTATTTTCATAACCGCTATTTTATTACTTATTGAATTTCATTATAAAAAGAAATAGGATTTCTATCCAAAAAAACATAAAGTTAAGAACTTACTGAGCAACCCCTAAATCCCAACTTAGCAGGAAGAACTTGCTGCTGCCATTGTGAAAGTAGATGTTGGGAGGACTTTTACAGCTCCTCCCCTTGTAAAGGGGGAGGTTGGGAGGGGGTTGCTTATTTAATTACATGTTCAGCGCCTGATTTAAATTGATGCTTAAATAAATTCTCATTGGCACGAACCTCTTCAAAAGTGAACGTTTTGGTTATTTTACCATTTAAAAATACTGTATTTAAAACACTCTCAGGATGTGATTTATCAAGGCTTAATTCATTAATCATAACTGTTTTAAGCTGCCCTGTTTTGCTATCTAAAATAACATCTAAACGCCCTTTTTTAGAGCTTTTTTTGCGATCTGTAATTGGGTCTTTAAATACTTCAACAAACTCTTGCTCAGTGCCTTCTTGGGTAATAATTGCAGAACATTTAATCGCAAATCTATGCGTATCTCGATTGATACTCGACTCATAATTACCTTGCAATAATGCGCCGCCACAACCAAAGACAAAGTTCTCGGCACTCCAGCCATGCGAATTTATATCTTTTTCAAAACATAAGTCACGTAAAATATCATATACCGTATCTTCGTTAATTCCATCACCTTGCAAGATTCTAATGTGATTTAGGACTTTATAGCCTTTTTTATTGATAGTTACTCCACATTTTTCTGAGGCATGTTTTAAAATAAAACGAATATTACTGATTGCATCCCCAGAATCAGGTCTGATCACCACAAAGCCATTATGGGCTTTTACTTTTTCGAGTAAAGTTCCAAGCAGTTGATTGGATACTGCATCAAAAAAATCATAAGAATCAGCAACTATACTCACAATAGGATAACCTTGATACATATCTAACATATTGGCATATGCTGCGGTTTCATTTTCTTGTTTCCAGCTCGTCATCGAACTATGCTCAGATGCAGGCACAGAATATCCAACCATAGCGCAAGTATTATAATAATGCTGCGCAAAACGCACGCCGAGCATGTTGTCTGTTCCCATAAAATTAGTCAGATGTGCCATTCCTCCAATTCCTGCGGATTCTTCAGAACTTACGCCACGATAACCAAAATCATGCAATTTAAAGGGTAATTCTTGTTCAGGATTATCCGCACTTAAAATTAAGAATTGCTCGATCATTTGTTTCATTTTAAAAGAAAATGTAGCAACAGTAGTTGGATACCAAACTTTCATTAATAAAGTTTCAGCCCAACCAACCAACCAAAAACACTGTGGATCAGTGCTTTCTATCGTCACTAAAGGAGTGCGATTTGGCACAATCGCACCTTCTGGTATTGCTCTTATTTTAAGCGGTAAACGCCCATGATGCACAGATACAATATAATCCCAACCCGCTTTATTAAAAGGTACGCCATGTGCTTTAGAAAAAGAATCAGCATCTTCGATATTTTCTTTTGTGACGGTAATATCAAGATATTCTTTAAGATAATATTGCAATCCAAAAAAACGAGTAAACCCATATTTACCCCCGCGTGATTCAAGATAATCAAACATATACACTGTATTTTTAGGGTATTGCGCAAAATGTCCCATTTTATAACTATCTGCACGTAAAATTGGATTAAACATAAAACTTATCCTTATAGAAAATACTTCAGTAAATACATATAATACCTTTATAATGATATTTTTTTAAAATAGTTTATTCAATAAATTTTCATATAGATTATCTACCTCACTCTATCCAAATATTATGCCAACCCTAATTGATCACACTAAAAATAAAATGTTGCCTTGGATCGCAGCACTTGCTTTTTTCATGCAAATGCTCGATAGCACTATTTTAAATACCGCACTTCCAGCGATTGCGCTAAGTCTTAATACCACAGCGTTGGGCTTACAATCAGCAGTTATTAGTTACGCGCTAACCGTCGCGATGCTCATTCCAATTAGTGGCTGGCTCGCAGACCGATTTGGCACACGCATAATTTTTATAATTGCAGTTGTTTTATTTTCCCTAGGATCGCTTCTTTGTGCACTCTCCCCTACTTTATTACTCTTAGTTTGTGCTCGCATAATTCAAGGAATTGGCGGCGCGATGATGATGCCCGTAGCGCGGCTTGCCATATTACGCGCCTATCCGCGCCATCAATTATTAGCAATCATGAATTTTATTGCAATTCCAGGCTTGATAGGTCCAGTATTGGGTCCATTATTTGGGGGATGGCTCGTAACTTATGCCACTTGGCACTGGATTTTTTTAATTAATTTACCTATCGGTATAATTGGTATTATTTGTGCCTATCGCACTATGCCTAATTTCAAGACTCAAACTAAACCTTTTGATTATTATGGCTTTATCTTATTTGGATCAAGCTTAGCTATAATCTCAATGAGTCTAGTTTTTATCGGAGACAACATTGTCTCCCTTTATAATTCCTTGTTTATTTTGGTAATAGGCTTCGCACTGTTGCTACTTTATAGCATTCATGCAAAGTATTATTTAACCCCTTTAATTAGCTTGAGTTTATTTAAAATACGGACATTCTCCGTTGGGATTATTGGGTCTGTTGTTTCGCGTTTAGGGATTGCTTGTATTCCTTTTTTAATGCCGTTGATGTTTCAAATTGTGTTTAATTACACGCCATTACAAGCAGGATTAATGATGTGCCCTCTCGCACTTGGTTCATTAGCTGCTAAATCTTTTGTTGTAAAAATTCTACACGTTTTAGGTTATCGGGTCACTCTTATGAGTGTGACCTGTTTAATGGGGCTTATGATTGCTCAGTTTGCCTTATATTCACCAAATCATTCTTTTTGGTGGCTAGTTGGACCTTTATTTATAATGGGGGTGCTGATGTCGATACATTTTTCAGCGATGAATACCATTACCCTTGTTGATCTAAATGAAAATAATGGGAGCGAAGGCAATAGCCTGATGGCGGTAACCCAACAAATATCTATGAGTTTTGGAATCGCTATGAGCACTATTTTATTAAATGTTTTTAGCACTTATTCAAGCGGTGCGCTCATTGATAATTTTCACCATACATTCTTAGTTATGGGTGTTGCGACCTTATTTTCTGCCATAGTTTTCTCATTTTTAAAGCCAAATGATGGCGATATTTTAACAAGTAGGTAGTAAATTTTTATTGACCTAAAAATCGGAAATGCCCAGTAATAGGATGCTTAAATAATTGATCTTCTTCTTGAGTACCTGCTCCAATATTATGGATGATGAGTGGGCGAATTCCATCTTGCGAGCGTTTATCTGAAATAATAAAAATATGCGGAGTAATATTATTTAATCTTACGCTCACAATATCCCCAGCATGGTAATCCTCGGCATTTTTAGTAACTGCGATATTTTTACCCAAGCGTGTTAAAAAGGTTTCAATATTAGGAACACGGCGATGATCAATATTACGATCAGTCTTTTTTGCCTTCCATATTTTTGGATATTTAGAAAAATTCTGCCGCATATCTTCATGAATTTTTTCTTGAAGATCATACTTAAACGCATCACGCAAAGCACGAATAATCACATCAGTACAAACGCCTCTATCTAGCGGAACATCACCATTTGGGTAATCTAAACGAATATAAGCTGGATCATAATAAATTGTTTTTGTTACCTGTAAACGTGCTTTTTGAACTAATTGCTCAGCATTATTAGGTGTTTTATCACTTAATTTAGCTAAACTTAGCTGATTTAACAAGCTTAGCATGATTATAACTATTATCTGAATACGCATCGGTAGCCTTATATTGATTGAGTAAAATACATGATTATACTTGAAGTATTTTGTAACTACTTCGTGAAATTAGCATATTTATTTTTATAGACTCCATATTAAATAATGAACACTCCGTGTTTACGAACACTTCTGTGTTAATGAACGCTTCCGTGTTGTCGGACTTTTATAGCTCCTCCCATGCAAAGGGGAGGTTGGGAGGGGTGGCTTTTTTAATTACTGAGTAATTACATAATACCTAGTAAAATAAAAACTTACTCTTTATAATGCTTCTCTTTAATGAGGTTACCTCCATAAATTGGATTTTTCAAGGCTTATTATTTTATTAAATGCAGAAAAAAGCACACATAGATGTGCCCAATAATATATCGCTTGGAATAACCATATTTATATAGGTGCTGATTAATTTTAATACAATGAAATAAAGAGGTTAACATGAGTAATTTAATCAATGCTACAGATACAAGTTTTGACGTAGATGTTCTACAAGCAGAGCTTCCTGTTTTAGTTGATTTTTGGGCAGAATGGTGTGGTCCTTGTAAAGCAATTGGACCGATTATTGTTGATGCTGCAACTGAATATGCGGGCAAACTAAAAGTTGTCAAATTTGACGTTCAAGCAAATCAACAAACATCTGTTAAGTACCGCATTAGTGGGATTCCTGCATTAATGATCTTTAAAAATGGACAGGTTCATGCCCAGCATGTAGGCTTACTTAATAAAGGTCAGCTTAAATTATTTATTGAATCAAACATCTAAAACTTAAATATATACATTTAAATCGATACTAAATAAAGGCAGAATCTCTGCCTTTTCTGTTTTTGAATACATTAATAATTTTATTATAAACTCTTGGAATACTATAAAACATGGAACTTAATCCTTACTACACTCAAATTAGTGATTTATCACAGCGTGTTAATCAACTTCGGGGGTATCTTTGACTTTGATCTTAAAGCTGAGCGCCTTGTTGAAGTAACGCGTGAGCTTGAAGATCCAAACATCTGGAATAATGCTGAAAATGCCCAAAATTTAGGGCGTGAACGCGTAATTCTTGAGAATATTGTCAATGGCATTCTAAGCTTGGATTCCGCATTAACAGATGCTAAAGAATTATTAGAATTAGGCGAGATGGAGCAAGATGAGGCAACTGTTGCGCAGGTAATTATCGATCTAAACCAATCCCAAAAAAGTGTCGAAGAGCTTGAGTTTAGGCGCATGTTTTCAGGCGAGCTTGATGCCAATAATTGCTTCTTAGAAATTCAGTCTGGAGCTGGCGGCACAGAGGCGCAAGACTGGGCATCTATGGTGTGTCGGATGTATATTCGCTGGGGAGATGCTAAAGGTTTTAAAGTTGAAGTTTTAGAAGAATCGGCAGGAGATGTTGCTGGTTTAAAATCTGCGAGCTTAAAATTTGAAGGTGAGTATGCCTATGGCTGGCTAAGATCCGAAACTGGCGTGCATCGTTTAGTGCGCAAATCTCCTTTTGATTCAAGCAATCGCCGCCATACCTCATTTTGCTCGGTCTTTATCTCACCTGAAGTTGATGATAAAGTTAATATTGAAATAAATCCTGCGGATTTACGCATTGATGTTTATCGCGCCCAAGGTGCTGGGGGTCAGCATATTAATAAAACAGAGTCTGCGGTAAGAATCACCCATATTCCAACTAATACCGTAACCCAATGCCAAAATGATCGCTCGCAGCATCGTAATAAAGATTCTGCAATGAATCAACTTAAGTCTAAATTATATGAGCTTGAAATGCAAAAACGCCGCGCCACCTCAGATGCCTTAGAAGACTCCAAGGCTGATGTCGGTTGGGGCAGCCAAATACGCTCTTATGTGCTTGATCAATCAAGAATTAAGGAT